>NZ_JBFARL010000001.1:0-99298 GCF_040674655.1 Actinomadura sp. NPDC049753
CACCCTGGAGAAGGTGGCCGAGCGTTCGGGCGTGCACCTGGCCACCCTGTACCGGCGATGGCGGACGGTCGAGGGACTCGTCGTCGACCTGCTGGACGAAATGGGCAAGACCGAGATCCCGATACCCGACACCGGCTCGCTGAAGGACGACCTCCGGGCGCTCGCCCTGGAGATCGCCGCCCTCTACCGGCAGCCCAGGACCCGGGCGCTCGTCGAGGGCGTCGTGGCCGCCGCCGTCCGGTCCCCCGAAGCGTCCACCGCCTGGGCGACGGTGATCGCCGAACGCAACCGCCTGGCCTCCCGGATCGTCGAACGGGCCGTGGGACGCGGCGAACTGCCCCCGGGAACCGACGGCATCGCCATCACCAGCGCCGTCGGCGCCCCCATCTATTACCGGCTGCTCGTCGCCCGCGGGCCGGTGGACGACGAGGTCGCGGAGAGCGCCGCCGCGGCCGCGTACGCCGCCGCCCTCAGCGGCGTCTTCACCCCGGGTGACTCCCCCGGCCCTCCATAGGCCGCGGCGTACAACCGCCGCACAGCGAAAGGACCCGCACATGCGCCAGGACATCGAGTTCATCTCGGCCGGGCCGACCGAGGCACGCAGGAGCTTCGACGCCGACCGGCTCGCCTGGTTCAACGGCGAGGCACCGGCGGAGAGGCAGCGCCGATTCGCCGTCCAGGCCTCGCACGAGATGCGCACACCGCTTGCCGCGCTGCGACTGGAGTTGGAAGAAGCCCTGACCAACAGGGATGTCGCCGACCCCTTCGCGGCGTTGAAGGAAGCGTTGCAGAGCGTCGAGCGCTTGGAGAACACGGTCATCGCCCTGCTCTGGTCGCTCCAAAAGGACGCTTCGGAGCACCCTTAGGCTCTGGCGGCGGGCGAGTGCTACCGCCGCCGACACCGGCATGGCGGGTCGGTCAGGGGAGGGCCCGGTCAACGGACTGAGATGGGAAGCCGTTCTGCTGGGCGGCGGCCTGAGCCCACCGGTCCAGCGTCTTCTTGGCGGCGCCGGAGTCGATGGCCGCTGCCGCCTCGCTAAGGCCGGCGGTCATGCGGGCGCGCACATCGCCGTCCAGCCCGCGGTAGGCGGCGATCGCGGCGGCCGCGTTGATCAGTACGGCATCCCTGACCGGACCAGTGTCGCCTTCGATGATCCGGCGTGCGACGGCGGCGTTGTGGGGGGCGTCACCGCCTCGCAGGTCCCCCGGAGCGGACCGGGGAAGGCCGAATTCGGCCGCGTCGATGGTGGTGGGTGTGACGGTGTTGCCGGTCACGACCCACACGTGGGTCGGTGCGGCGGTGGAGATCTCGTCGAGACCGTCGTGGCCGCGCACCACCAGCGCCGAGCAGCCGCGGTCGGCGAGCACCTGGGCGAGCACGGGCGCGACATCGGCATTGGAGCATCCGACGCAGGCGGCCCGGGGCCGGGCCGGGTTGACCAGCGGCGCGATGTAGTTGATCGCGGTGGGGACGCCCAGGGCGCGGCGGACGGGACTGGCGTGCCGCAGCCCGGCGTGGACATTGGGTGCGAACAGGTAGCAGATCCCGGCCTCGGCCAGGCAGCGCGCCGCCGCCGCAGGTGACAGCGCGAGAGAGACGCCGAGCGCTTCCAGCACGTCCGCCGAGCCGCAGGCCGATGAGCTCGATCGGCCTCCGTGCTTGACGACCGGGATTCCAGCAGCGGCCACCACGACCGCGGCCATGGTGGAGATGTTGACGGTGTGGGCCCCGTCGCCGCCGGTGCCGACCACGTCGACGGCGTCGCCGTTGATCGGCAGCGGGGCCGCGGCGGACAAGACGGCTTCGATCAGGCCGGTCATCTCTTGCGCGGTCTCGCCCTTGACGCGCAGCGCCACCAGGAACCCAGCGAGAACGGCGGGCTCGACATCGTCGTCCATGACCTGGTGCATCGCCCACGCGGTGTCGGCGGCCGTCAGGTTCTCCCCCGCCACAAGCCGGTTCAGCAGCGCAGGCCAGGTGGGTGCGCTCATCCAAGTCTCCCCTGGTTTGTCGGCCCGGCGTCAGCGGGCTGGGACGTGCGGCTGACCGCGTGTGATCCGGTGCTCGCTGGCCCAGTCACGGCCGCCCGGCGTCCGATGTTTGCCTGTGCGGTTGCTCGACCGACGGCTTCGGCGGCGATCTGCAGCGGGATCCGCTCCTGCTCGATGCGCAGGAACCCCGTCCAGTCGGGGTCGGTCAGGCGTTCGTACAGGGTTCTTTCGGAGGCTGTGAGATGTTGCAGGGGTTTGCGGGGGGCGTGTTTGAGGGGTCTACCGTGCGCGTCGGTGGATGAGCCGTACTTCTTGTACTGCTGGTAGGCGGTTTCGTCCATGAGGATGGTGCGGACCGGGAGGCCTTCGCGTCGGAAGTTGTCCACGATTTCGAACCCGTAGGCGTCCATGTCGCCCCAGTAGATCAGGTGCGGCGCTGCAGCGATCCAGGGGATGCGGGCGAGTGCCGCGGCGCCGAACCCCTCCCCGAAGCTACGACGCCACCGGCGCCGCGCCCTACCAGCTCCATAGCCCCGACCAGATCCGCGGCTTCTTCACTGGCCTCGACCTCATCGACCCCGGAGTCGTGCCCCTACCGCACTGGCGACCCGACCCCTCCCCCATCCCCCCGACACCGTCGAGGCCTACGGCGGCGTCGCCAGAAAGCCCTGAGCCTCCCGGCAGCTGGGAGCGGAAGGTCCGGTCGTAGCCGTGGGCCTCGAACAGGGCACCTTCGATGCCGGGCCCGGGTGGGGTCACGAACTCGCGACTCCCCTGTGCTGGAGTTCGTGTTGCCGCTGAACTTGATCGACTCAGATGTCGACCAGTGGACGTGATGCCTTGGACAGGCTGGCCCCGCCGCCGTTCGAAGGGCAGGAGAGGCGGCAGTCGCCTTCCACGTGGTGGATCGTGACAGGACTGGGGCGACCGCCAGGTGACCGACACAAGCGCGGGCAGAATGACGCCCCACCGCGGATCGGATGCCCCGCGGCCGCGGTGGACCTATCGCGGCACCGGAGGGCTCCTCCCAGCGGGGCGGCTCGCCGCTCGGCCCCCCGGCCCAGCGACGAGCGCGATCTCGGCCGCAGCCTCGGTTCCTTCAGCCCGCAGCCTCTTCTGTTCACCGGAGAGCCGGGCATCGGGAAATCGACCCTCGCCTACCGAATCACCCGCAGGCTGGGCCCTCGGCCAGGTGCTGCGCTGGCCCATCGGCAGCCGGAGCGCTCTGCGCGATGAACTCTACGAAGATGAGGCGGTCGGCCGAGCGCGAATGACGCGCTGGCCGACGCGGAAGTGGGCCACTGGTCAGAGGCCTGAGTGTCTTTCAGGCATGTAAGGCGAGTTCGTGCCCTCCGACGGGCGGGAGGCGGGGGCTTGGCAGCCAGCGAGTCAGGCGATACGGAGGACGCTCTTGCCGTTCGTGCCGCCGTCGGCCAGACGCTGGATGGCGGTGTCGAGGTCGGCCATCTCGTACACGGCGGTTACGTCCACCTGGACCTTTCGGTCGGCCAGGAGCCGCAGTGCCATGCTGGCGCTGTCGGCCAGACGCTCCGGGTGGGTCTGGCTGAGCAGGTTGCTGTTGTAGGTCAGGGCCGACTTGCCGTTCATGAGCAGGTCGTTGGCGTTGATCTCGACGGGGTCGAAGGTGGCGATGTTGCCGTAGATCGCCAGGCGGCCGTGTGGTGCGAGCCGCTCCAGGCTGGCCAGGCGGGTCGGGCCGCCGATGGGGTCCAGGATCACGTCGAACTGCTCGGCGGCCAGGGCGTCGGGGAATTCCTCGCGTAGCACCAGCAGGTCGTAGCCGAACCGGGTGGCGTAGTCGGCCTGGGCGGCGCCGCCGACCACGCCGACGATGCGGGCGGCGCCGGCGGCCTTGGCGAACTGGGCGGCGAGCGTGCCGACGCCGCCTGCCGCCGCGTGGATCAGCACGCTCTCGCCGGGACGCATCCGGGTGAGGGTGTTGATCAGGTCATAGGCGGTCGGGGTGACCCAGCCGAACCCGGCGGCCGTCCGCGCGTCCACGCCGGTGGTGTCGAAGGTGAGCGCGGCGGGCGCCACCGCGACCTGTGCGTAAGCTCCGGCACTGGTCAGGGCGGTGACATGCTGGCCGATGCGGGCGGCGTCGACGCCCTCGCCGACCGCGATGATGCGACCGGCCGCCTCGAACCCGGGCACGAAGGGGCGCGGCACTGGGAAGTGGCCGCTGCGGACGAGCACGTCGCCGTACTGGATCCCGGCGTACTCGACGGCGATCGCGACCTGCCCGGCGGCTGGTACAGGCTCGTCGATGTCGGTGAGGGTGAACTGGTCGTCGGTGTCGAGGACAACGGCCTTCATAGTTTCTGCTCCCTGGGTTGAATCAGTATCCTGATAACCAGACCGTATGAGTATCAGGTGCCTGAGTCAAGCCAGGAGGCTGTTAAAGCGATGACGGAGATCCCGGCCGAGGAATACCTGTGCACTCGGATCCGACGCACCGAGCAGGCCCTGATGGCCCATCATGAGGCGGTTCTGCGCGGCTACGGGCTCACCATGACCCAGTACTCAGTACTGCTGACGCTGTCCCGTGAGGGCGGCATGTCCGGCGCCCAGCTGGCCCGCTCCTGCGGCGTCACCCAGCAGACCATGGCACCAGTCCTGACCGGACTGCAGAACAAGGCCCTCATCGCCCGCAAGCCCTCACCTGATCATGCCAAGGTCCTCATCGCCTCGCTGACCGACCAAGGCCGGCGCCTCCTGGACGGCGCCTACCAAGAAGTCATCGTGCTCGAACGAGCCCTCGCCGACGCCTTCACCCCTACCGAGCGCGACTCACTGATCGAACTTCTCGAACGCGCCACAACGATCCTCATCCAGCAGACACCGCAACCCGGATCCAAGTCCGCTCCGTCGCTCAGATGAGCATTGACACCTGGATCGCCGCCGTCCTCATCTGCGACCACCACCTCACCAAATGAGACGACGTCTCAGCAGGTTCAGCGCTTGCTGGCAGACCTCCAGAGCTTGCCCGCTTGCCTTTGGCACCCTTGTCGATCAGGCCGCCGGGGCTGGGTTCGAAGAAGATCTCGGAGGTGGTCCGGTGGGTCTCACCGGTCATCTTGGGGCCCCGACGCCCTGCAGCAGCGTGTCCACCACCACGTCGGCGGCCTGAGCGGCACTCAGCTCGTGGAGTTCCTCCGCGGCGTGCAGCATCAGCGGAGGCAGGAGCGAGGCTACCCAGCCGGGCGGCACGTCGGATCGCAGCAGGCCCTCGTCGGTGGCACGACGGATGAAGGCGTCCACCTCGTCGATCAGGAGCCGACGGCGTTCCTGGATCGTCGTCTCGTTGAGCATGCGGTTCGTCTCCACCGGCCATGTGCGGTTGACCGCGACGATCCCCTCGACGTACCGGTGCAGCGCGACCGCGACAGGAGCCTCGCGCAGCCGGGCGGCCTTGATGGCCTCTTCGACCGCGTCGTACCGGGCCTGGTAGACGCCGACCAGGAGTTCCTCGCGGGAGGCGAAACGCCGGTAGACGGTGCGCCGGTCCACGCCCGCCGCGGCGGCGATGGCGGCGATGCTCGCCGAGGGATCGTCCGCGAGCAGGCGAGCCCCCGTGCGCAGGACGATCTCCAGGTTGCGCGCCGCATCTGCTCTCATGCGCTTAACGTACCGCATCGTGGCATGTAGTGCTCCAATAGACGCACCATGATGGCCTATGTATATTTAAGTGCGACAGCAATGAGACAGTTAGCGGCCTCTATCGACTCCGATGCCAGTGCCGGTGAACACATAGACTGCGTGTCTGAACACGCTGTATGGTCATGGCGCGAGCACTCGCTCCTGAAAGCAGGACCAGGTATGACACCGACCACCACTCCGTTCGGCATGCGCGCCACCGCCGCGGAGGTACTCGACGGCGTCGATCTGAGCGGACGCCGGATGATCGTCACCGGAGGGGCCTCCGGTCTCGGCGTCGAGACGGTGCGCGCGCTCGCCGGCGCGGGAGCCGAGGTGACCGTCGCCACCCGCGATCCCGCCGCCGCGGGGGCGCTGATCCGAGAGCTTCCAGGAACGCGGGCCGTCGCGCTCGACCTCGCCGACCTCGCTTCCGTGCGGGCCTTCTGCGACGCCTGGAGCGGGCCGCTCGACAGCCTCGTCGCCAACGCCGGCGTCATGATGCTCCCGGCCCGGCAGGTCACGGCGGAGGGCTGGGAGATGCAGCTCGCCACCAACTACCTCGGCCATTTCGCCCTGGCCGTCGGCCTGCGCGACGCGCTCGGCAAGGCCGAGGGCCCGCGCATGGTCGTGCTCAGCTCCGGCGCCCAGCTGAGGGCGGGCTTCGACTTCGAGGACCCCCAGTTCGAGTGGCGCCCCTACGACCCGTTCGTCGCCTACGCGCAGTCGAAGACGGCCGACATGCTTCTCGCCGTGGGGATCAGCCGCCGGTGGGCCGAACATGGCATCACCGCCAACGCCTGCACGCCTGGGTGGGTCCACACCAACCTGACACGCCACCTCGACACGGCGACCATGCAGGCCCTCGGCGCCATGGACGAGGACGGCAACCTGCTCACGCCCGACCACTACAAGACCCCGGCTCAGGGCGCCGCCACCACGGTGCTGCTGGCCGCGTCACCCCTCATCGACGGAGTCACCGGACGCTACTTCGAGGACAATCAGGAGGCTCCGGTCGTCGACGGAGGCCCCGACGTGATGGCCGGGGTCGCCGAATGGTCGGTCGACCCCGACGCAGCCGACCGCCTGTGGGACCTCGCTCTCCCCGTGGTGCGCCGACCCTGATCTGCCGAAAGCGGCCGGCCGAGCCGCCGCCCCACGACCAACGGAAGGTGTCCGATGAGGCCCGTGACCCGACCCCAGGCCGACCACCATGCCGCGCGTTCGGCCGCGACCCGGGCACATCTGCTGTCCACCCTGGTGCGGCTGCTCGATGCCGGCGAGTCCTTCTCCGAGCTGAGCATCCAGCGCATCATCGAGGAGGCGGAGGTCTCCAGGGCTACGTTCTACGCGCACTTCCGCAGCAAGTCGGACATCCTGATACGGCTCGCCGACGACCTGCGGGAGTCACTGCTGGCGCTGGCCCGGCAGTGGGACCCGGCCGGGGAGGAGGGCGCCGACCGGTTCGCCCGGTTCTTCGGCGAGGTGATCGCCATCCACCGGGCCCACCAGGGAGTGCTCACCGCGGTCCGGGAGGCGGCGTCCTACGATCCCGCCGTCGGCGATTTCTACACCGCCGACCTTGAGGGCTTCGACGAGGCGGTGGTAGCGACCCTGCTGTCCGAACAGGCCGCGGGTTCGACGGCGGCGGACCTGGACGCCGTCGCCGCGAGCCGGATCATCGTCTGGGGAGGCAACCAGGCGATCGCGCACCACATCTCGGTCGACGACGGCAGCGGTGACGCCGTTTTCGCCCGCGAGCTCGCACGGATCTGGTGGTACGGCGCCTACCGGCGACCCGCCGAGTCCTGACCGGCCGACGATGAGAGGAAGTGGGGAGCCGTGGAAGCGCTCGTCTCGACGATGATCGGCCGGGAGGGCGAGCAGGAGCGGCTGTCGGCCTTCGCGGCGGCGGCCGGCGGCCAGGCGCTCGTCCTCAGGGGCGAGACCGGGGTCGGCAAGAGCGCCCTGCTCGACCATGTGGCCCAGTCGGTGCTGGAACGTTACGAGGTCGTCCGGGCCGCGGGGGTCGAGGCGGAGTCGGAACTGCCCTTCGCCGGTCTTCACCAGCTGCTGTACCCCCTTCTCCCCCACCTGTCCGGGCTGGACGATGCGTACCGCGCCGTCTTCGACGTCGTCTTCGGCCGAGGCGAGGGGAAGGCGCCGTCGGTCATGTCCCTCGGCATCGCCGTCCTCGACCTGCTGTCGGTCGCCGCGTCGAAGAGGCCCTTGCTCCTCTTGCTCGACGACGGTCAGTGGCTGGACGCGCACAGCGCGGACGTGTGCGGATTCGTGGGGCGCAGGCTCGCCGGCGGCTCGGTCAAGATGCTGGTCGCCGTACGGTCCGACACGTCCTCACCGTTCGACACGGCGGCACTCCCCGAGCTCACGGTGACGGTCCTACGGGACGAGGCCGCCCGGCGACTGCTGGACCTGCGCCACCCGGGCCTCGACCCGCGGACCCGGCAAATCGTCCTGGACCACGCCGAAGGCAACCCGCTGGCCCTCCTGGAACTGCCTGCCTACCTGGCCGACGGCCGCACCCGGCGCGCCGTGGATGAACTCGCCGAACTCGGTGGCGTCCCGCTGTCGCGCCGCCTCCAGCATGTCTACGGCACCCGGATCGAGCGTCTCGGTCCTTCCGCGCGGGAGGAACTGCTGCGGGGCGCCTTGGACGGCGTTGGAACGGGCCGGGCAGGCCATCACGAGGCCGGCACGCACTACCGGATGCGCTATGCCGACGAGGCGGTGGCGTCTGGCCTGCTGCTTGCCGACCCGCTCAGCGGCGATCTGGTCTTCCGGCACCCGCTGATCCGTTCGACCGTCGTCCAGCTGGCGACCCCGAACCAGCGCCGCGCGGCGCACGCCGAACTCGCGCGGGTGCACAGCGGCGACGTTGAGCGGCGCGCCCACCACCTGGCGGCGTCGGTGGTCGATCCCGATGAGGGGGTGGCCGCCGCGCTGGAGACCGCGGCGGATTCGGCGACGCGGCGCGGGCACGCGGTGGCGGCCGTGGCCTGGCTGACCCGGGCGGCGGAGCTGAGCGAGAATTCCGTGGACCGCTCCCGACGGCTCGGTGACGCGGCTTTCATCGCAGGGCACGCCGCCCTCTTGGACAATACCCGGAAGCTTGTTCACGCATACCCGTCGGCGGACGGGAGCGAATCGCCCTCCTCGGCCCTCACCGCGGCCTACATGGCTCTTTATGAGGACGGCGACGTGCGGTCCTCGCACCGCCGGGTCGCGGCAGTGATCGAGAAGCTGCGGGAGGACGGAGCGGAAGAACCTCCCGAAATGCTCGCCCGTCTCGTCAACACTCTCCTCGCCATCAGCCAGTACGCGAGCGACAGCGCCGCATGGACGCGCACCAGAGAGCTCATGGACTCACTGCAGGACCGGATTGAGCCGAGGTCGGCGATCTACCGTGACGCGTGGAGCGACGTCGTCCGTCACGGCGCGGGGGTGCGCGAGCGCGTCGAGCGCGTGTTCACCGACCCGTCGGACCTGGAGCCGTGGGACCTTTCGCGCCTGGCCGTCGCCGCCTACCACGTCGACACGCTGAGCCGGTTCCGCCCGTACCTACGCCGCGCGGTCGACCGCGAGGTGGAGACCGGCGCCGTGGCGAACGCCATGACCATGCTCCACCTCATCATGCTCGACCAGATGGCGACCGGCGAATGGGACGACGCCGAGAAGACGGGACGGCGCGCGCTTGAACTGACGACGTCCCACGGATACACGCTGTTCGCCTACCACGGCCGCGCTTACCTCGGCCTCCTCGCCGCCATGCGCGGCGAGACGGAACGCGCACGTGAACTGCAAGCCGTCGTCGACGCTTGGGCCCGCCCGCGCGGTGTCGGATTCCTGACCCAGATCGCGGACGCCATCGGCACGGCGGCGGCCCTGAGCGAAGGGGACTACGAAGCCGCCTACCTGTACGCGATCGGCATCACCTCGCCGGGAGAGTTCGCGGACAGTGCCCACCAGGCGTCGCGGACCCTGCTCGACCTGGTGGAAGCGGCGGTGCACACCGGGCGCCTTGAACAGGCCCGCCGGCACGCCGTCGCGGCACTGGACGCGGGCCTGCCCGGCGTCTCTCCCCGGCTCGCCGTGATCACGTACGGCGCGCTGGCGATGACGGCCGCCGACGAGAACGAGGCGGAGCGGATGTACGAGCAGACCGAGGCGCATCCGGACGCAGCGCGTTTCCCGTTCGAACTCGCGCGCGTCCGTCTCGCCCGCGGCGTCCGGCTGAGGCACGCCCGGGGGCCTAAGGCGGCGCGGCCCGTCCTCGTCCGCGCCACCGAGGGGTTCGAGCGGCTCGGCGCCCCAGGGTGGGCCGGACGCGCCCGGGCGGAGCTCCAGGCTTCGGGGGACCGCCGGCGCGCCGCTCTCGTATCTGACCCCGTTGACCTGGCAGGAACGCCGGATCGCCGAGCTCGCCGCCACAGGACTGACCAACAAGGAGATCGGAGAACGGATGCACCTGTCTCCACGAACCATCAGTTCCCACCTCTACCGCGTCTTCCCGAAGCTGGGCATCACGGCCCGTGCCGCCTTGCGCGACGCGCTGGACAGGGTCCCCGATGGCCCGGCAGGGACGCATGGTCCAGCCCGCCCACCGAGTGGCCGATGACCAGTACGGACGAACGCGTAGCGCCCGGAGAGACGGGAGAAGGAGAAGCGGCCCGGCCCCAAGCCTCACCAGGGGCGCCGGGACGGGACAGTCGAATGACTGCAGGTCCTGGCCGCCCAAGGCTCGGCCGGCCGGAAACGCCACGGGCAGCGGGGATGCTGCCCGTGGCGTTCGATCAGACGACCTGCGGTCGCATGTGGCGGGCGCGCCAGCCCAGCAGGGCGGCCTGGACGATGAAGAACACGCCGCCGCCGGTGGCGTAGACGGACAGCACGTCGAGCGACGGGGCGTCACCGGCGGCCTGGATGTTGTAGAAGATCCCCACCAGAAACGACAGGCCGCCCGCGATCAGCACCGGCCACTGCTTGCCCAGCTCGGGTCCGCGCCGCCGCAGACCGATCAGCACCTGGGCCGCACCGGAGACGACGGTCCAGGCGCCGAACACATGGAGCACCGCCGCCGCCCCGCCGGCGCCCGCCAGGCCGACGCCAACGGCGGCGAGGGCGCTGAGCACTCCGTTGAGCAGCGTCACCCGCCGCTCCGAGCCGTCCGCGAGGAGACGGAGGTCGATCAGCGAGGAGACCGCGTCGATCAGCGGATAGGCCACGAGCAGGGTGATCGCCAGGGCGCCGAGGGAGCCGTGCGAGTCGTGGGCCGAGGCGAACGCCAAGGCCCACGCCACGGCCAGGACTCCACGCCCCAGGTACAGCTTCAGCAGGGAAGAACGCTCGGCACCCGCTGGCGCCGGCACCCGGGAAGTCGTGCTGTCGGAATTCATGAGACTCCTTGCAGGATGAGTGAACGGTGACATGAATGGGCCGAGGCTCCTGGCCCGGCTTCGTCTGTGTCAGTTCCGGGGCGCCACGCATCGGTAGCTGCCGGCGGCGCGCTTGTCGCCGTGGCCGATGTACCGGGAGACGGCCGGGTAGAGGCACAGATCGCGGGTGACCGTCTGGCCGGCGGAGTCCTTGATGGAGGCGCTCAGCGTCCGCGGAGCATTGCCCTGTTCGACCCAGGCCGTCAGGGCGCCCAGCGGGTCGGTGGGCTTGGGCCCGGTGCTCGTGTCGCCGGCGCAGTGCGCGACGCCCGGCGCCAGGAACAGCCGGTAGAAGCCGTCGACCCTGTGCGCGCCGCCCATGTCCCGCTCCACCCGCTCGCGGTAGTCGACCGTGCCCTGGGTGGGAATCAGCTGGTCGGCCTGGCCATGCCAGGAGAGCAGCTTGCCGCCGGACTTGCGGAACGCCGACAGATCGGGATCGTCGGTGCCGATGATCCGGTCGTACTCGACCTGGGACTGCCTGAACACGCGGGTGAACTGTGCGTAGGTGATCGTGGAGACGTCGAAGGCGGGCTGCCGCTTCAGGAACGTCGAGACCCAGAGCGCCGGGACGATGAACGGCACGCCCCGGCGGGTGCCGTCCGGTTTCGCCTCGGTGCCGGCCAGGTCGAAGCCCGCTCCGACCGGGACGCCGTACCACAGCCTCTCGCCCGACGAGGTCCGCGGACCGTCCCAGATCTTGCGCACGACGGCCGCGTCGGCCGCGGTGATGGTCACCCGCTCGCCGTCGCATTCGACCGTCGTCCCGATGAGCCGGCGCGGATCATAGTCGCATTTGGCCGGGTCGCCGATCAGGCCGTCGGTGGCGCCGTCGAGGCCGTCGCAGGCCTGGACGGCGGCCTTGTTGAAGGCGTTGAACTCGCACTGGGACGGGAAGGTGTGCTCCTCGTTCATCACCACCTGCGGCCAGAGGGTCGCGACCTCGAACTCGTCCCAGTTGACGGCCGGAGCGCCGGCGAGGATTCCGTCGAAGTCATCGGGGTGACGCTGGGCCTCCATGTAGCCCTGGCGGCCGCCGGTCGAGCAGCCGTTCCAGTACGAGTAGGAGGCGGGCTTGCCGTAGACCTCGTCGACGACCTGCTTGCCGACGACCGCCATCTCGTGCTGGGACCGGTCGGCGAAGTTCTCCAGCAGCGCCGTGTTGACCGTCCCCGTGTCCGTCAGCGCCCATCCGGTGTCGATGTAGGCGCCGACGCCCGCGTCGGTGGTCGCGGCGGCGTAGCCGCTCTTGACCGCGTCGGCCAGCCCCGCCCCGTAGTCACCGGCGGCGTAGGCGCTGCCGCCCAGCGCCTGGAAACGACCGTTCCACCCCGTCTGGGGCAGCCAGACCTTCACCTTGGCGTGGTCGCCTGCCCCCGGGTGGGTGAGCGTCACCGTCACATCGCAGTAGGCCGGGACGCCGGGGACGTCGACCGCGGGCAGCGGGGGCACTGCGGGGACGTGCGCGGTGCCCGCCGCCTGCCCCACCGCCGTCACGGACTCCACCGCCGTGCCCGCCGGAGGCCGCACGGAGATGGACGAGCAGCCGGACGCGGCGGCGATGCTCCCGGTGCTCGCCGACGCACCGGCCGGGAGCGACGCCGCCACCAGCGGCACGCCTGCCGCGAGGGTGATCAGAAGCCGTTTCATGGACTTCCCTTTCACTGAAGTGGTTCCAGATCGAAACCATCGGGGTGCGTCCCAATTTCGTCGGTGAACGGTGGCCGGCACATCGGTCAACTGACGGTGAGGGCCAGCGAATCGGCCCAGATTCGGGACGCCGGGTGAGTGCGGATCCACGCCGTATGGTGCAGGTCCGCCCTGGTGCGAGCCGAGCTGTCCACCTGTCCGGCGGAGGCCGGTGAGTCGAATGGCTTAAGGCCGTCCGGACCAATACCCCAGCTCGGACAGGGCCGTCTACCTGCGATGACGCGCCGATGATCAGCTCCAGTGGAGCAGTGACGAGGAGCATGGTGCGCGGACGCCTGCTCCGCGGCCCGGTGGCGACCGACCGTCAAGTGACGGATGTGAACGAACCGCTCCCGGACGAAGGTGATGTCATCCAGTCGCTCCTGCCCGTGGAGCCCTGAAAGAGAGAAAACAGCAATGGACATGAAGCTCGAAGTCGTCGTCCTGCCCGTCACCGACGTCGACAGCGCCAAGGACTTCTA
Organism: Actinomadura sp. NPDC049753; assembly: GCF_040674655.1. NCBI lineage: Bacteria > Bacillati > Actinomycetota > Actinomycetes > Streptosporangiales > Thermomonosporaceae > Actinomadura > Actinomadura sp. NPDC049753. The sequence goes on from NZ_JBFARL010000001.1 coordinate 13,274, forward strand.
CACCCGGCAGATGGGTTTCCGGCTCGACGCGGACTTCCTCATCGAGGAGGGCTACCGGATCGTGCAGGTGACGCCTCCCGGCTCGTCCTGCTCCATCATCTTCGGCGACGGCCTCACCACGGCCGCAGCCGGAACGGTCCAGGGACTCCACCTGATCGTCTCCGACATCGAACAGGCCCGCGAAGAGCTCACCGGCCGCGGCGTCGACGTCACCGGACCCTTCCACGACGCCACCGGCGCCTTCCACCACGCCGGCGACCTCGCCCGGATCCCCGGCCCGCACCCCCAGCGCGCCAGCTACGGCTCCTTCGCCTCGTTCTCCGACCCCGACGGCAACGGCTGGTTCCTGCAGGAGGTCACCGAGCGCCTCCCCGGCCGCTGACCAGCGGCGTCGCCGAGATGCAGCAACCCCTTGGAGGACCCATGAGCGCCGAAGACACCCGTACCTATGACGTGATCGTGATCGGAGCCGGCCCGGTCGGCGAGAACGTCGCGGACCGGACCACCGCCGCCGGCCTGAGCACCGTCATCGTGGAAGGCGAACTCGTCGGCGGCGAATGCTCGTACTGGGCATGCGAACCGAGCAAGGCCCTGTTGCGGCCCGCACTCCTGCGCGCCGAGGCAGGCCGGGTACCCGGCCTGGCCCCGGGCGCCGCCGGACCGCTGGACACCACCGCCGTACTGGCGCACCGCGACCGCATGGCCGCACACTGGAACGACGACGGGCAGGTCGGATGGCTCAAGACGGCCGGCATCGACCTCCAACGCGGCCACGGCCGCCTCGACGGGCCACGACGCGTGACCGTGTCCACCCCCGACGGCGGGGCCGTCCGCCTGGAGGCCCGGTACGCCGTGGCCGTGTGCACCGGCAGCAGTGCCGCCCTCCCCGACCTGCCCGGGCTCGCCGCCCTGCGGCCCTGGACGAGTCGCGAAGCCACCAGCGCCCCGCGGCCGCCCGGACGACTGGCCATTGTCGGCGCGGGGGTCGTGGCCACCGAGATGGCGACCGCCTGGCGGGCCCTGGGCACCGAGGTCACGCTCCTCGTCCGCGGCACCGGCCTGCTGGACCGGATGGAGCCCTTCGCCGGCGAACTCGTCGCCGACCGCCTGCGTGAAGCGGGCACCGACCTGCGATTCGGCGTGGCCGTCACCACCGCGGCCCGTACGGGCGGCGAGGTCCGCGTCGACCTTTCCGACGGCGGTCGGCTCATCGCGGACGAGATCCTCTTCGCGACCGGCCGCACGCCCCGCACCGGCGACATCGGCCTTGAGACCCTCGGCCTGATCCCCGGGGACTGGCTCACCACCGACGACACCCTCACCGTCACCAGCGTCCCGGGTCAATGGCTCTACGCCGTGGGCGATGTCAACGGGCGGGCCCTGCTCACTCACCAGGGCAAGTACCAGGCCCGCATCGCCGGAGCAGTCATCGCCGCCCGGGCCTGCGGCACCCCGCTCGGCTCCGAACGCTGGAGCCGGCACGTCGGCACCGCCGACACCGCAGCCGTACCTCAGGTCGTCTTCACCGACCCCGAGGTCGCCGGTGTCGGCCTCACCACCCTCGATGCCCGGCGTACCGGCCGCCGCGTCAACGTCGTCGACTACGACATCGGCCACCTCGCCGGCGCCCTCCAGCACGACCCGGGCTACCGGGGCAGAGCCCGCGCCCTCATCGACCCCGATCGCCGCGTCCTCGTGGGCGCCACCTTCGCGGGCTCGGGTGTCGCCGAGCTCCTCCACTCCGCCACCGTGGCGATCACCGGGGAAATTCCCCTCGAACGTCTCTGGCACGCCGTACCCCCCTTCCCAACCATCAGCGAGGTGTGGCTGCGACTGCTCGAGACGTACCGGGACCAGTACGAGCAAGCGAAATAACGGTCCCACTTGCGGGATCTTTGATGAGGCAAGTGCTACATTGATGAGACACATAGTACATCGACCGAGGAGCACACCCATGGCCAGGACATGGCTCATCACCGGAGCATCACGCGGCTTCGGACGCCATCTCACCGAAGCCGCCCTCGAAGAGGGCGACCAGGTCGTCGCCACCGCACGCGACCCCAGGCGACTCCAAGACCTGGTCGCCCTCCACGGCGACCGGATACGAGCGGTCCCACTGGATGTCACCGACGCCCGCGCGGCCTCCCGGGCGGTCAAGGAGGCCACCGACGCCTTCGGCAGCCTCGACGTGGTCGTCAACAACGCCGGCTACGCCAACAGCGCGCCGATCGAGGAGATGGCCGAAGACGACTTCCGCGCCCAGATCGAGACCAACCTCTTCGGCGTCGTCAACGTGACGCGGGCCGCCCTGCCGGTCCTGCGCGCCCAGCGCTCGGGGACCTTCGTCCAGTTCTCCTCCATCGGAGGACGCGTCGGCGGCACGCCCGGGATGGGCGCCTACCAGACCGCGAAGTTCGCGGTCGAGGGGTTCTCCGAAGTCCTCGCCGCCGAGGTCGCGCCGTTCGGTGTGAAGGTCGTGATCGTCGAACCGGGCGCGTTCCGCACCGACTGGCAGGGCTCGTCCATGGAACTCCACCCGGTCGGCCCCGACTACGAGGAGACGGTCGGCGCCGTCAACGAGTACCGGCGCGTCAACGACGGCACCCAGCCCGGCGACCCTGCCCGCGCAGCCAAGGTCATCATTGACGTCGTTGCGGACGACGACCCGCCCCGGCGGCTCGTCCTGGGCGGCGACGCCGTCGCCCTGGCCCAGAAGGCCGCCGAGATCCGCGCCGCCGAGACCGAGAAGTGGGCGGACGTGAGCCGCTCCGCCGACTTCCCGCCCGACGAACGCGGCCCGCACCGTCCCTGAAGCCCGCACCGTCCCTGAAAGGAAGTCCCGATGGATCCCAGAACCTGGCTCATCACCGGCGCGTCGAGCGGCCTAGGGCACGCTCTCGCCGAACACGTCCTCGCCCAGGGAGATCAGGCGGTCCTCACCGCATCCAGCACCCAGGCCACTACCGAACTGGCCTCCCGCCACCCGCGGACCGCAATGGCGCTGCCCCTCGACGTCACCGATCCCCGGCAGCGCGAGAACGGGGTCAAGAAGGCCGAGGAGCGCTTCGGCGGCATCGACGTCCTGGTCAACAACGCGGCCATCGACTTCATCGGCGCCCTGGAGGAACAGGAGGAGAGCGACTACCGGAGGCTGTTCGAGGTCAACTTCTTCGGCGCGGTGGCCCTGACCCGGCTCGTCCTGCCCGGCATGCGCGCCCGCGGCCGCGGCACCGTCGTCAACGTCTCATCGATGGACGGACTGGCCAGCCTTCCCGCGAACGGGTACTACTCGGCCAGCAAGTTCGCCCTCGAAGGGTTCACCGAGGCCCTCTGGCAGGAGATCGAGCCTCTCGGCCTGAACGCGATGATCATCCAACCCGGGTCCTTCCGCACCGGCATCCAGCACCGGACCCGGAGCTCGGGCGCCCCCATCGACGCCTACGAGGCGACGGCCGGCGCCTTCCGGGCGATGATGGGCACCCTCACGCCCGAGATGTTCCCCGGCGACCCGGTCCGCGCGGCGAAGGTGATCTACGAGGCGGTCACCGCCGGGCCACTGCGGCACTGGGTCATTCTCGGCAGCGACGCCCGCCGCAGGATCAGCGACAAGCTCAGCCGGTACCAGGCGGAATTCGACGCCGGCGCGCAGCTCGCGCTCAGCACCGACTTCCCCGGAAGCGCCGACCACGCAGTCCTGTGACTCTTGAAGGGTTCGACGCTCCTCGCCCCGCTCAGCGGGGCAAGGAGCACCTGTAGAGCAGTTCGCCTAATGGAGGGTGGACGACACGCCTCCGACGGCGACGAAAGCATCAACCGCTATTTCGGCGCCACCGAACAGCTGTTCACCGAGGCGGTAGGACTGGCCGTCTCCCCGCGCACGGTGATCGCCGGCACGGGCCCGGACCTCGCCGGCGAGACAGCACGGACACTGGCGACCAGAACGGCGCCGGAGGCGGAGGAACTCGGACCGTTCCTCCTCATGCTGAGATCGGCGCCCAGCCCCAGAGCAGCGCAAATCATGCGCGAGGCGATCGAGCGGCATCCCCGACGGCACCTCCGTGAGGAACTGTCCGGCACGACGCCGATGCGGTCGGAGCGCAGGGCCGTTCCCTAGTCTCTTCATCGCCGGGATGGCCGAGTCCGAGCGGGCATACGTTCGGGAGAAGTCCCTGGAGGGCCAGGCCTCAGCCCGCGAGCGTGGGCGGCACGGCGGCCGTCCGGAAGCGTTCGACGACGACATGATCGTCAACGCGTCCAGGCCATGTGTGCGCGTCATTCGTCTGCGGGCCTCCCGGGGGGGACGGCCGCCGGATGGCGCCGCCGACGGGCTCCAGTCGCCGCTGATCAGGTGGAGCAGGGTGGACTTGCCGGCTCCGCCGGGGCCGGTCAGCGCCATACGTCTCGGGGTCGCGGATCGTCAGGTCGATGCCGGGCTCGGCGAGCGGGTCGCGTTCTTGCAGGTGTTCGCCGTGGAAGACGGTGCGGCCTGTGCAGGTACATGGGTGGCGGGTAGCTGCAGCGTGATCTTCTGCTCGTTGAGCAGGGCACGTCCGGCCTCGTCGAGCCGAGCCTGGACGTCGCTGACGTGGGCGATGTGCATCCGGCCTGCCCGGTCGGCCAGCTCCTGGGCGCCGCGCTTCATAACGCCCGCGAAGATGCGCGGCAGGCCGGCGTTCTCGGGGTTGCGGGCCGCGTTGCTCGTCCGGCGCCCGGCGCGCTCGCGGGTCTGCTGCAGCTCCCGCCTTTCGCGTTGAGCCCTTGCTCGGCGCCGCGTGCGGCCCGCCGCGGGTTTTCGGGGCGTCTGCACACCAGCCGCACCACTCCCCGACGCGCGACCGTCGATGAGCGTGATCACGGGCTCCTCGCCGAACGCAGGTGGTAGCTGACGTCCCCGACCAGGTGGATTCGAACCTGGCGTTCAACGAAGCGCCAGGACCCGTCGCGGCGCTCGAAGCGGTCACTGTAGCGGCCTGCGGCCACCGGCTGCAGCGAAAGGCCTGGCACGGCCTGAAACACCGTGACATAGGAACGCGCCGTAGCCGTTCCAGCCTCCTCGTGAACATCGACGGTGAGGTTGGTCGTGACGTGGTGCGTCCGCGGCGTGCCGTCCTCGTAGCGGATCACGGTGTCCCGGAGCATCTCCTCGACGGCCTCCCCGCCATGGAACGATCCACCACTACTGATGAAGGAAGCGTCGGCGAACAACTCGCCGACGCCGTCGAAGTCGCCGGCGTCGACCAACTCGGCGTACCGGAAGATCAGACTTGTCACAGCGGCCGTAGCCGCACCCGTGCTCATGTTCATCACTCATCCCCGCGCAGGAGGGACAACACGCGCAGCGCTTCGAGGTAGATCCACACCAAGGTCAGGGTGAGTCCGAAGGCCGCCCGCCACGACTCCTCACGCGGGGTTCCTTGGGCGATCGCGTCTTCGACCTGCTTGAAGTCGAGGGCCAGGAAGCACGCACCCAGAAGAATGCCGGCGATGCCGAAGACGACGCCGAGGCCGCCGCTGTCGAAGCCGAGGCCGTTGCCACCGCCGAAGGCGGAGAACAGCAGATCGGCCACCATCAGCAGCACGAAACCGGTGGCCGCGGCCAGCACGAAGCCCTGAAACCGCTGGGTGACGCGGATCCAGCGCATCCTGTAGGCGATCAGCACGCCGGCCGAGACCGCGAACGTGCCCAGGACCGCCTGGACGACCACGCCCGGAGCGATGTACGTCGACGTGGCGCTGGAGACGACCCCGAGGAAGACGCCCTCCAAGGCCGCGTAACTCAGGATCAGTACCGGAGAAGGCTTGCGCTTGAACGTCTGGACGAGCGCCAGAACGAAGGCGGCGAGCGCAGCACCGACGCCGATGCCATAGGACCGGCCAATATTCGCACTGTCCACCGACAGCAGCACCCACGAGAGCACCGCTGCGAGCGCCACCATTCCAAGGGTCGCGGCCGTGCGGGCCACGACATCGTCCAACGTCATGGCGACGTGGTCGGTCGAAGCGTCCTTGGCCAGGAGCAGACCGCCGGGGGCGGAGCCGGGGTCGTCCCCGGCGCCGCCGATCCCGGCGCCGACCGGCATGCCGGGGGCCGAGGGGCCGTCGTCGCGGCTGCGGCCCCCGCGGATGAGAATCGGGTTGCTCGATTTCACGGTGTTCCTCACAATCGGCCGCACGCCGTGCGGCAGGGATGTTTCCTTTAGGACGGCTCTCCGCACGAAACGTGCGAGCTGTTGATGTATAGGGCTGTGCGGACACTGCCGGAATTCGGAGGCGGCACTGACAGCCCGATGAATGCGCGGTTGCCAGCAGGCGGACGCCACAACACCGGGGAAGTGTGCGGTCGCCGAATGCTCCTCGCCGCCAGGCCGGCCCGATCACCTGGCGGCAGGAGGCTCTCCGTCCCTAAAGACCCAGGTCCGCGATGAAGCAGCCGAACTGCGCCCACGAGGCCTCGGTGGCGTACGCTCCTTCTGACTGGCTCCTGGAATTGACCGACTTCTCCTCGACCATCTCTTCGTAGGGGATGCGCACGGGCAGCTTTCTGAAGCGCGATCCCGGCAGTACCACCGACGCATCCCGTGCACCGGGTTCGTTGTCACTCATGACGGCTCCTTTCCGAGACGCCGAACCGACTGACCTATCTCACTGTTGTCCGCTACGAGAACCGGCACATCAGTCACATGACGGTGAGATGCGACCGGTCTGTCCATGCCGCCGCCGACGGCGCCCAGCGGCCGCATGGGCAGAGGCCCGGAGACGCCGGGCCGGGCCTCTGGCCTCCGGCGGACTCAGGCCGTCCTGAGGTTGCCGGTGAAGAAGGTGGTGAGCTTGTCCACGGCCGGGTCGAGGTACTCCTTCTTGTCGTAGAGGTCGACGTGGCTGGCCCCCTCGATCCAGTGGAGCTCCTTGGGGCCGGTGGCGCGCTGGTGCACCTCGACGGCCATCCAGGAGGTGACGGCACGGGTGCCGATGATCTGGAGCAGGGGACGGGGGCCGATCAGCGGGACGGCGTGGAAGGCGTCGAAGCCCGCCAGCTTGTCGATGCTGGACCAGGCGAAGGACTTCGCCGAGCGCTCGTGCCAGCCCCGGGGGGTGCAGTAGTACTCGAAGCCCTCCACGCCGTGCTCTCCGCCGAGCGCGTCGGCCTGTTCGGCGGTCTCGGGGAAGATCGGCAGGCTCCCCGGGTCCTCGCCACGGGCCGCGGCGGTACGGGCATGGGCGGCGGCGTCGAGCAGCCCCTGGAAGACGGCCGGGTCCTGGGTGCCGTCGGGGCCGAGGCGGAACTGGCGGGCAACGTCGACGCCGGAGACAGTGGCAACGGCCCTGACCCGGTGATCGCCGCCGGCGGCGGAAAGGGAGTAGCCGCCGGAGGCGCAGATGCCGAGGAGCCCGACGCGGCCGGCGTCGACGTCGTCGCGAGTGGTGAGGTAGGAGACGGCGGCCTTGAAGTCCTCCACCCGCTGACCGGGGTCTTCGAGGCCGCGGGGCAGGCCGCCTGACTCGCCCTGATAGGCGGCGTCGAAGGCGAGGGTGACGAAGCCGCGCTCCGCCAGGTGCCGTGCGTACAGACCGGACGACTGCTCCTTCACGCTGGTGCCGGGATGGCCGACCACGATCGCCGGACGCGGGCCCGCGGCCGGAGCGTCAGGGAGGTGGAGGTGAGCGGCGATCGGGATGCCGGCGCTGTCGAAGGTCACGCTGGTTCGTGCCATGGAAGGCTCCTTGTGTTCCTCTTACTCGTTCGGTCGGGTGCCATCACTCTCGTCACGCGAGGGGTGCGGTCACATCCGTCATGTGACGGTCAGTCCTCGGCGCCGCCGCGGCCCGTCAGGCCGACTCGGCCTGACGGCCGATGCCGCCCAGCGCGCCAGCGGGTTCCCTTGGGCCTGGTCCCTGATGCGGCGCCGGTCGACAACGCCGGCAACGCCGGCCGGGCCGCGCAGGATCTCCTTGGCGGCGTCGCCGTCCACGCCGGAGACCGCCAGCTCGGGCAGCCCGGCGGAGACGAACGGCCCCGGGTACCCGGTCCGGACGGTCCCGACGATGGCGATCCGGAGCGGCGCGCGGCGGTGAGCGACGAACGCGAGCACCTCCTGGCTCTGCTCGTCCAGCCACTGCGCGTCGTCGACCAGGATGGCGACGGGCCGTTCGGTGGCGGCCGCCCCGAGCAGATCCACCGCCGCCGGCGCGACGGCGAAGATGTCCGGCCGATCCCCCTCGGCCAGGCCGAATGCGGTCAGCAGGGCCCGCCGGCGCTGGTCTGGCAGGCCGCCCACCGGGCGCAGCAGCGGACGCAGCACCTGGTGCAGCCCGGCGAACGGCAGCTGCGCCTCGGACTGCACGCCTACGGCCGCCAGCAGCCGGAAGCCCGCGGCGCGCGCGGCCTCCCGGGCGGCGCGCAGCAGGGCCGTCTTGCCTATGCCAGGGCCTCCGAGGAGGACGAGGCATTGGCCGTCGCCGGAGGCCTGGTCGATCATCTCCCTCCGGCGTGGACGCCGCGGCGGGCCAGCCAGGCGAGCACGTGGTCGGCGACCGCCTGCCGCCCGCCGTCGACGACCAGTGAGTGACCCCGGTCGGGGAACTGCTTGAGGTCGCTCTCGGCCGTCGAGTCGCCGTACAGCTTGTAGACGCCGCGGATCAGGAGGTCGGGCACCAGGCGGTCCTCCTGCCCGGAGACCAGCAGCAGCGGGCCGCGGGCGGCGTTGCGGGTGTTCACGATGGCCCGGGGGTGCCGGGTGGCGCCGCCCCATCCCAGCTCGGCCAGCAGCCGGCGTGGCGCGGGGACGGCGTAACGCTCGAAGAGCTCGTCCGACTCCTCCGGAGTGACCGCGTTAGCGAAGACGTGCCGGAAGTCCCCGGCATCGAGTGACACCGGCCATGGCGGGTGGGACCGGCCGGGTGGGGAGGATCCCGGCGTCCGGTCGGGCAGGGACGCGTCGTCGACCGGCGCGGGGGCGATGGCGACCGCGGCGCGGCCCAGGTCCGCGCCGAGGAGGTGCTGCGCGATGAGCCCGCCGACCGAGTGGCCGATGACCACGGGCGGGCTGTCGAGCAAGCGGACGATCCGGGCGTAGTGGTCGGTGAGCGCGTCGAGCCCCAGTTCCTCGAACGCCGCAGGGCGCCGCCGGGCCTCCTCCACCGTGGCGGGCTCGTCGGGCCAGGCCGGCGCGGAGGCGGCGAAGCCGAAGCCGCGGAAGCGCTCGATCCATGACTCCCAGGACGACGCGTGGAGCCACGCGCCATGGATGAAGACGACGGGAGTGACGGTCACGGAGCCTCCGGGTGACGAGCGCGAAGCGCGAGGAGATGCGGGCCAGGGCCAAGCATCGCCCTGAGGGCTCGGGGGCGGGAACAGTCGAATGACTCAATGATCCGGGGCCCCGGCCGCGGGTGCTCGCCGCGTCTCAACGTCAAGTGACGGATGTGTCGCTCCGCCCGCCGGGCGAGAGTCGGCTGGACACCGGCGCACGAATGCACACCGACACGCGTGCGCACACAGACGCACACGCACACCGACCCACATGGAGGATTCCAGATGATGGACAGGCGCACCTTCAGCAAAGGCCTGGGGCTGGCCGCCGGCGGGGCCGCCGCATCGCTGGCCGGTCTCGCCAGCCTGCCGGCCGCGTCCGCCGCCACGCCGGGCCCGACCCCGGCTCCGGCCGTGCCCGCGGTCACGCCGGGCGCGCACGCGTCCTTCACCTCGCTGAAGCGGGTCAGGGCGGGGCTGCTGGACATCGGCTACGCGGAGGCGGGGCCCGCGCGCGGCCCCGTGGTCATCTGCCTGCACGGCTGGCCCTATGACATCCACAGCTTCGTCGACGTCGCTCCGCTGCTCGCGGCGCAGGGCTACCGCGTGATCGTCCCCTACCTGCGGGGGCACGGCACGACCCGCTTCCTGTCGTCGCGGACGTTCCGCAACGCCCAGCAGTCCGCGATCGCCCTCGACATCATCGCCCTGATGGACGCCCTCAGGATCGAGAAGGCCGTCCTCGCCGGCTTCGACTGGGGATCGCGGACGGCCGACATCATCGCGGCCCTCTGGCCGGAGCGCTGCGAGGCCCTGGTATCGGTCAGCGGCTACCTCATCACCAGCCTGGAGGCCAACCTCAAGCCGCTGCCGCCGAAGGCCGAGTACGCGTGGTGGTACCAGTACTACTTCGCCACGGAGCGGGGCCGGCTCGCCATGGAGGACGAGACCAAGCGCAACGAGCTGAACCGGCTGGTCTGGGACACCGTCTCCCCCACGTGGTCCTTCGACGACGCCACTTTCGAGCGCACCGCCGCGGCCTTCGACAACCCCGACTACGCGGCCATCGTGATCCACAACTACCGCTGGCGGCTGAGCCTCGCCCAGGGCGAGCGGCGCTACGACGGCCTGGAGAATCGGCTCGCCGTGCGTCCGGCCATCACGGCGCCGACCATCGTCCTGGACGCCGACCGCGACCCCTTCACGGCGGGAAGCGACAGCTCGTACCGCGACAGGTTCACCGGCGCCTACGAGTACCGCACTCTGGCGGGCATCGGCCACAACGTGCCGCAGGAGGCGCCCACGGCCTTCGCCCAAGCCGTCCTCGACGTGGCTCGCTTCTGACAGGGCACCTCGGGCCACCGGCTCCGCCGATGAGAACGCCACGAGCGGCAGTAACGCCGCTCGTGGCGTTCGCTTCTCGGCCTGCGATCAGGCGTTTCCTACAGCCGCGCCCCAGAACGCCAGCGGGGCCACCCCCGCCCTCGCGGTGTACAAGCAGGCCAAGCCGACCATCGTGCTGGAGCACGGCGCGTTCGGCGACGCCTCCAGCTGGAACGGCGTGATCGACAGGCTCCGCTCGGACGGCTACCCGGTCGTCGCCGCGGCCAATCCCCTGCGCGGGCCCGCCCACGACGCGGCCGCGCTGCGAAGCGTCCTCGACCACGTCAAGGGCCCCGAGATCCTGGTCGGGCACTCCTACGGCGGCTCGGTCATCAGCGAAGCCGGCGCCGACGATCCGCAGGTCAAGGCCCTGGTCTACGTCGCCGCCTTCCTGCCCGCGCCGGGCGAGACCGCCCTCGGACTCACGAACAAGTACCCGGGTTCCACCCTCCCCGACGCCCTCGACCCCGCTCCTTTCACCAATGCCGACGGCACCACCGGGACCGACCTCTACATCAGGCCCGACAGTTTCCGCCACCAGTTCGCCGCCGACGTGCCCGCCGGCAAGGCGGCGCTCATGGCCGCCACCCAGCGGCCCATCGCCCAGTCCGCCCTGGAGGAGGCCACCAGGGCCGCCGCATGGCAGGACAAACCCACCTGGGACGTCATCACGACCCAGGACCTCAACATCCCCGCAGCCGTCCAGCGCTACATGGCCGAGCGCGCTCACGCGCACACCGTCGAGGTTCGCGCCTCCCACTCCGTCGCCGTCTCACATCCGGGAACCGTGGCCGGCGTCATCGAGAAGGCCGCGCGCGCAGCGCGCTGAGACGAGTCATGGCGGAACGCGGCCGATCACCGAGGCGTCGCACGGTCGGGGCGCCGGCTTGCCGTCGTCCTCGCCGCGACGTCAGTTCTCGGGTCCGGGCAGACCCGCCGCCCGGTCGGGCGGGACGGGGCCGTCCGTCCGGCCGAGGGCGTCGCGGAGGGCGGCCCGCGTCGTGGTGCCCAGCTTGGGAAAGACGCGGTACAGGTGCGAGCTGACGGTACGCGGGACAGGTGCATCCGCGCGCCGATCTCCTTGTTCGTCAGGCCGGCCCCCGGCGGCCAGGTCGGCGATCCGGCGCTCCTGCCACGTCAACGAGGCCAGGTTCAGCGTCGAGGCGCGGGAGGGCGCGCCGGTGGCCCGCACCTCGGTCCGGGCCCGTTCGGCCCAGCCCCCGGCACCGAGCCGGTCGAACGACTCCGCCGCCAGGGCCAGGAGCCGCCGCGCCTCCGCGCGACCCTGGACATGGCGCACCCGGATCCCGTACGGGAGCCGGATCCGCGCCAGCTCGAAGGGAAACCGCGCCGCGGCCGGGTGGCCCTCGGCCCGCGCGTACATCTCCGCCGCCTCCTTCTCCCCGTCGGCGGTCATCGCCAGCGCCCCGTAGGTGAGCAGGGCCAGCCGCGGGGAGACGTCGGGGAGGCCGGCGTCACGGGCAGCGAGCGTGTACCTCGTGAGGTCCACCCGGCGGTGAGAATGCACACGGCCGACCAGAGGTCGGGCCTCGGGGCTTGCCTCTCACTCCTCCGTACTGGTCAGCAGCGCCTCGGCACCACGAGCACGCAGCAGGTCGGCCAGCCGGGCACCGAACACCTCCGGAACTTCACCCGGTTTGGCGGTGCGGGACGCGCGGACTTGGCGGCGGCCGTCGAGACTGGTGCCCCTTCCGGTGAGATGCAGCCCCGCCGGCGTGGACGGCGGACGTTTTCCGGAGGTCGCCGGCCAAAGCGACCTGGCCATCGAGCCGGTGAGCGAGCTGTTGGTGGCGCAGGGGTGGTCGCAATCGTGTTCGAAGTCGGCTGCCGATCCCGCGGGCAGGGTCGATCCCTGGACCTGGATGGTCGGCTTCACGGTGAACGCCGCGGCGTTGGCCTTGGCCGCCAGCTCCAGCGTGGAGCGGTAGTCGGCCGCTCCAGCCGGCACACCGTCGACAAGTGCGAAGTAGCGGCGGTGTCCCCCTGGATTGCAGGCGGTCACGTGCGGAGGCGCGGCTACGGGAAAGTGCGCTCGACCAGCTCGGCGGCCTCGCGCTGACCGGCCTGGAAGTACCGACCGGTGGTCTTGAGGTCGGCGCGGCCGAGGAGGTATTGCACCTGGGCAGGGGCGGCGCCGTCGCGGCGCAACCGGGTGCCGTAGGTGTGCCGGAGCCGGTGCGGCCGCAGGTCCGTGGCCTCGGCGTCCTCGCCGACCGCGAGCACCACCTGAATGATTCCGGAGATCGTCAGGGGTCCGCGCTGCCCGCCCCACAGCGGCCCGTCGGCGCGGCCGCGCTCGGCGAGGTAGTCCAGCAGCGCGGCGCGGGCCTGCGCCGGGGTCGGGACGGTGCGGACCTGGTCGCGCTTGCCGTGCAGCCGGACGGTTCCGGTCCGCGCGGTCACCGCGACGTCAGCGTCGGCCACCGTTGGACGAACGCCCGAACCCCTCGCCGACGAACCGTGAGATTGATAACGGTTGTCATTATCACCCCACACGGGACTGTACTCGTTGTGGGCAGAGGCTGCCCGCCGCCCGGCTCTGCGCCGGGGAGACACGACAAACAAGAGAGGCTTGCTCATGTCCAAGGTGCGATTGCCTGGGAACAGCACGCTGCGGGGGGCCGTCATCGGCCTGCTGGGGTTGCTGTTCTGTGTGGCGGGGGACGCGTTCTCCGCCCTGGGCGCCGAAGATGAGAAGCAGTTCCCCTTCGCGCCGGGCGCGCTCGGCGCGATCTTCGGTGGACTGTTCCTCGCGGGATACGCCGCGCTCAAGTTCGGTCTGGAGGTGCGGCCGTTCCGCACCAACGGCGCGGCCGCCGAAGTGTTCCGGCGGGAGCGTGCCTCGGCACGGTCGGCCCGGTGGCCGATCGGGTGCGTGGCGGTGGCGAACGTGTTCTATCTGCCGCTGCTGGTCGCTGCGACTCAGCGAGTGGCCAGCTTCGCCACGGTGATCGCGATCGCGTTCTGCGGCCCGCTGCTGGTGGCGGTGTGGGGCGCGGTGCGCGAGTCCCGCCACACCGCGGTGCTCTGGCCGGTGCTCGCCGGCGCGGGCCTGTGGATCATGTCGCTGCAGGAGGAGGCGCACACCGACTGGCTCGGTTATGCCTTCGCCGCCGCGGCCGCGGCGTGTTTCGCCGTCAACATCAGCGCGATGGAGAAGCTGGAGGAGCGGGGCGCCGAGACGGTCGGCCTGGCCTTGGCCGGTCTGCTGACCATCCCGGGCGCGGCCGGCTGGCTGATGTTCTCGGGGGGGCTGGAATGGCTCGAGCCCCGCATCATCGGGCTGGCCGTGCTCACCGGCCTGGTCACGGTGGCCGTGGCTCCGGTGCTGGAGGCACGGGCCATCGGCTACCTCGGCAAGGAGAAGTTCGGGGTGCTGGCCGCCGGTGAGCCGATCATGGGCCTGCCGGTCGGGCTGCTGTTGCTGGGAGAGGTCCCCGGCTGGTTCCTGGCCAGCGGGGTGGTGATCCTCGCGGTGGCCATCGCGGCCAACACCACTGAACTGGACCGGCCTCTGGTCCGGCGGCTTTTCACCATGCGGTCCGGCGGGCTGTCGCACGTACATCACCTCGCCGCCGAGGCCGCGATTCCTTCGGGAGGTGCGGCCGACCCCGCGGCGGCGGGCACCGTGCCCGCCGACATGGCCGGTGGTGTGCCAATCATGACTGATGCCCGGCGATCGTCCTTGGCGGTCACCGGGACTCGGCAGCCGGAAGCACCGGCCTCCGGCACGGCCGACGGCCACTGGCTGGAGGTGGCGGCCGTGCTGTGGCCGCTGGTCCAGCGCGGCAACACCGAAGCCGCCGCCCTGCTCACCTCGGTGCTGCAACCGGTGGCGGACCGTATCCAGATCACGAAACGGTGATCCCCACATGAACCGCGGCGGGGAGGCAAATGCCTCCCCGCCGTTCCTATACCACCAGCCTCGACCTTCTCGTGGTCCTGATGCTCGTTGCTGGCGCCGCGGTCTAGCTCCGTTCGGCTCCGAAGTAGGACGGTCGTACCTCTGCGCCGCGGGGTGTCAATAGGCGTTGCCGCTGGTGGGCGAGTCGCCGGCAGCGCGACCGCGGCGCAAGACCTCGCCCTCGGAGGCGCCCTGACCTGCGGTGGCTCCTATTGGACGGGACGCGGTTTCAAAAATCGGACCGGCGCCGAGACGCGCGGAGCGTCCATTAACGATCGCTTTCAACGGGCGGCCCAAGATCTCCACTGGCCTTGAACGGTAGCCGTAGACGAGGCGTTGCAGGCTGCGGTTGGAGGTGAGATTCCCCGTCATGTACCGAAGTGCGCGGGCGGCGGCCATGCACGATCTGTCCGAGGCCGAACGCATCGCCCGCTCCCTCACCGACCCCGACCGGCAGGCACGGGCGTTGAGTGATGTCGCAAAGGCCGTGGCGGGCGGTTAGCGCGGGTTTAAGGAGCCTCGCATTCTCTTGTTCGTCACCGGGCGGCCCGGCGACGAGTGTTGAGAGCTTGTCTTCAATCCCCCATCGTGCGCCGAAGTCACGCCATGCTGGCTGGCGCTTCCGAGGTCGGCTACGCTTCCTGCCCCGATGGCCGACCGGCTCGATGATGATCGCTGAGCGGGCGACAACGGTTGTTCCCGGCGGAGGCAGGACGATAAATGGGCGACTGGTTTCAGAAGATCATCGACGTCGAGGCGGGTGCGGAGGACGCGGAACGCCTCGCGGTCAGGGTGCGGGACTGGCTGATATCCGGGGGGATCGTCCTCGCCGAACGCACGGATTGCGTACTGGGGGCCGAGGGCGGCCATCCGCCCGGGCCCGCTGTCGGGCAGGCGCTGGAGGATCCGTCGTCGGATGACGGGTGGCAGAGCCTGTGGACCAACGGCCTGGACATCACCGTGGGACGCACGATCTTTGATGCGGGGCAGGGCGACCCGGTGGCGGTGACTTGTCCGCACTGCACGAGTGAGATCCGACTCGTCGACGACCACTGGCAGCCGATCGACGAGGCTTGGGCCCCGTTCAGCGAGGTTTTCACGGAATGGTCGGAAGGATACGACGGCGTCATCGCGTGCCCGTCCTGCGGCAAGCCTGTGGAGCCGTCCGCCTGGAAATGGGCGGAGGACTACTTCGCCTTGGGCCACCTCGGCTTCACGTTCTGGAACTGGCCGGAGCTGAAGCAGGACTTTGTCGCCGAGGTCGGCCGGCAGCTGGGCGGTCACCGTACCGTGCTGCTGGCGGGAAAGCTTTGATCAGGGTGTTTGCTTGCCGTTCAAGAGGAGCGCGTCGCGTGCCCGTTAAGCGGTCGCGGGTTGGTAGGGCTGTGGCTGGTTGCGGGTGAGGCGGCGGGTCATCAGTAGGGCGAGTCGCTCGGGGGAACTTTAGTCTCCCTTTGTTGTGTCCATGGCCATACCATCGTCCCGGCGGTATTTCCGTCCCGTCGTCGCTGTTGTTCGAGAGCGCGACTATTAGTCAGCGCCTGATCGAGAGGTACGGACTTACCGGTATTTACCGGTTCTGGGTCTTCAGGGTCATTGGTATGGGTCTGGGTGCAGAAAGTTATCCACGGTAAATCAGGTATGCCGATGGGCGTGGTCTGTCGGTGTGGGTCGGGCCCGGCAACAGCCCAACTGGAGCGTGCATAGGGAAACTGGACGCTGTCGGGCAAGGCTCCGGCCGGGTCTCGATCCGGGGTCCGGCTTGTCGAGGGGGTGGGCGGATGGGATCAGGGGAGGATCGCGTCGACGTAGCCGCCGTCGACGCGGACCGCGCCGCCGGTGGTGGCTGACGCGTGCGGTGAGCTGAGGTAGACGACCATGGCGGCGATCTCTTCTGGCTCGATGAGCCGCTGGAGCAGCGAGTTCGGGCGGTGCTCGGTCATGAAGCGGCGCTGCGCCTCGTCCCACGGCAGGTCTTCCCCGACCATTTCGGCGACGAAGTCCTCCACCCCCGCAGTGTGGGTCGGCCCGGCCAAGACGGTGTTGACGGTGACGCCCGTCCCCGCGACGGCCTTGGCGTAGCCGCGCGAGACCGCCAGCAGCGCCGTCTTGGACACGCCGTAGTGCACCATCTCCGCGGGGATCACGACCGCCGAGTCGCTGGCGATGAACTGCACGCGCCCCCAGCCCCGCTCGGTCATGCCCGGCAGGTAGAGGCGGGCGAGCCGCACTCCCGACAGCACGTTGACCTCGAAGTAGCGCCGCCACTCCTCGTCGTCGATCTCCAGGACGGGCCGCGCCGAGAAGATGCCGAGGTTGTTCACCAGGATGTCGACGTCGGGCGCCTCGGCCCGCACCGCCTCGGCGCCCTCGGCGGTGGCGACGTCGGCGACCACGGCCCGCAGGTCCGCGTCCGGCAGCCGCGTCCGCAGTGCGTCCAGGGCGCCGGCGACGCTGTCCTCGGTCCGCCCGTTGACGATGGTCGCCGCCCCGGCCCGTGCCAGCCCCGCGGCGATGGCGCGGCCGATGCCCTTGGTGGAACCGCTGACGAAGGCGGTCCGCCCGCTGAGATCGATGTCCATGGCGGTGACATTCCCCCGTCGACGCCGGTCAGAGCGTTCGAGCCCCCGGAGATTCCTGGCGGCTCATGTCGCCTCCTTGAGCCAGGTGCGGCAGAGCCACCAGCCGTTCATGGCACCGAAGGTGCTGAACGGGTCGATGCCGGTCACTTCGGCGAAGCGCTGGATCCGGTTGCGCACCGTGTTGGGGTGAACGAACAGCTTCCCGGCGGCGGCGGTGACGTCGCGGTCGTTCTCCAGCCAGGCCAGGACGGCGCGCGCCACCGGTTCGGCGCCGGGTCCGAGCGCGGCCCAGGAGGACACGTGGCGGTCGAGCAGCACAGCGGCGAGGTCCGCCCGTTCGGTGAGCGCGGCCAGCGCGGCCACGTCGGCGATGTGGACCGCTCCCGTCCGCCCGGCCGACTCGGCGGCGGCCAGGGCGGCGGCGGCCAGGCGCCGGACCGGAGCCAGCTCCTCCGGCTCGGCGGGACCGGCGATCCCGGCCGTTGTCCCGGCCGCCGCGACCGCGCGGGAAGGCGCCCGGGGAAGCACGCCGACGAGCAGGTCGTTCACGATCGCGCACACGACCGGCGGATGCTCCCGCAGAGCCCGTTCCACCAGGGAGGCGGCGGCGGGCCGGGCGACGAGCACCCACAGTCCGCCGGCGGCCGGCAGGCCCGCCTCGGCGACCGCCAGCGCGGCCGCCGAGCCGCCCTGCAGCAGCCGCCGCAGGATGGCCGCGTCCCGGTCGCCCGGCAGCGGGTCCGCGCCCGCCCTCGTGGCCCGGTGGGACGTGATCAGCCGGGACCGGACCGTCTCGGCCCAGTCGTCGTACAGCTCCCGCGCGTCCAGCAGCCGGTCGGGCCCTACCCCCTCGGCGCGGGCGATCTCCCGGGCCCGGGCCCAGATCGCACGCTCGGCGACGTGGACGGCGGCGAGCACCGCCTCGATCGGTATGCCCTGCCGGGCGCGGGTGACGCCGAGCTCCTCCACGAACGACAACTCGGCCTCGGTGGGGCCGCGACGGGCGGCCAGCGCCCGGGTCGCCGCGGCCAGGAGCGCGCGGGTGTGCCCGGCGATGTCGGACGGGGGCAGCGCCGCGACCTCCCGTACCGTCGTGCGGACCCCGGCGATCACCGACGGGAGCAGGTCCTCCTCCCCCACGACCCGTTCGATGAGGTCGATCACCGCTGTCCAGCCGTCAGGTGCGTCCATGGCGCTCATGCTGCCCCGTCGTTGTGGCGGCCCACAACCTCGGCCCCGAACCGCGTTCCGTGGACCATGTCCAGCCCGGTGGGGCAGGCCCTACGGTTTGGCGAGCGCCACAACGTTCAAGGAGAAATGCCATGGCCCCTCCCCGCCGTGTCGCCGTGATCGGCGCAGGAGCAGCCGGTCTCGCGACGCTGAAGGCGCTACTCGACGCCGGCTGCGAGGCCGTCGCGTACGAGAAGGGCGACCGGCCCGGCGGTCTGTGGGCCAGGGACAACAGCAGCGGGTTGTCCCCCGCGTACGCTTCCCTGCACCTGAACACCAGCAAGGGCCGTACGGAGTTCGCCGACTTCCCGATGCCCGCCGGATGGCCCGACTACCCGTCGGCCGACCACATCGCCGGCTACCTGTCCGACTACGCGGGAAGGTTCGGGCTCGCGCCTCACATCCGCTTCCGTAGCGCCGTCGCCCGAGTCGAGCGCGGGGAAGCGTGGACGGTGACGACCGAGTCCGGTGACACGGAACGGTACGACGCCGTGGTCGTCGCCAACGGCCACAACTGGGACCCGCGCCTCCCGGACCCGATGTATCCCGGGACCTTCGACGGCGTCCAGATGCACGCCCACGACTACCGCACCGCCGACGTCTTCCAAGGCAAGCGGGTACTCGTCGTCGGGATGGGCAACTCCGCCATGGACATCGCCGTGGACGCCTCGTACACGGCCCGAGGCCCCGTCCTGCTGTCGGCTCGGCACGGAGTCCATATCGTCCCCAAGTACCTGTTCGGCCGCCCGTCCGACGCGACCGGCGGCGCCCTGGCCGCCCTGCCGTGGCGGCTGCGCCAACTCGTCGCCGAGGCCATGCTGCGGCTGGCCGTGGGGACCCCGCAGAGCTACGGCCTTCCGGCCCCCGCCGGCGGCCTCTTCCAGAGCCATCCCACGATCAGCGACACGATCCTGCACCGCCTCACCCACGGCGAGGTGGCCGCGCGCCCCGGCATCGACCGCCTCGGCGGGGACCGGGTCGTCTTCACCGACGGGACCGCCGACCCGGTCGACCTGATCGTGTGGGCCACCGGCTACCGCGTGAGCATCCCGTTCCTGTCCCCGAGGTGGCTGGGGCCCGACCCGGAACGGCTGCCGCTCTACAAGCGGGTCTTCCACCTGGCCGACCCCAGCCTGGCGTTCGTGGGCCTGATGCAGTCCACGGGCGCGGCGCTCCCCGTGGTGGAGGCCCAGGCCAAGCTGGCTGCCGCGTACCTGTCGGGCTCCTATGCCCTGCCCCCGGCTCACGAGCAGCGCCGCGCCGTCGCCCGCGCTCTGCGCGCCGCCGGCCGGCGCTGGGGCGAGGATGCACGGCCCCACATGCGCATCGACTTCGACCAGTACGTCGCCGACCTGCCGCGCGAGATCGCGGCAGGCCGCTCCCGCCTCGCCCGCGGGGCACGCCCGTTCACTCCCAAGGAGACCCTCGTATGAGCACCCGCCGCGCCCCCCACGGTATGCGCGTCCTCGTCACCGGCGCCTCCGGGACATTCGGCCGGGCGATCTGCGCCCGGCTGAGCGGGCTCGGGGCCCATGTCGTCGGCCTGGACCTGACGCCTCGCGAGGACGACCCGGTCGACGTCCTGGCCTGCGACATCACCGACGACGACGCCGTCCCGGCGGCGGTGGCCGAGGCGATCGGCAGACTCGGCGGGCTCGACCTGCTGATCAACAACGCCGGGATCGGCGGACCCGCCCCCGCCGAGCTGCCCCCCGGCGCGGAGGTGCGCCGCCAGTTCGACATCAACCTGCTCGGCACCTGGCGGGTGACCGCCGCCTGCGTGGACGCTCTGGTCGCCTCCCGCGGCCGGGTCGTCATGGTCTCCTCGCGGATGGCCGTCATGCAGCTGCCGCTGGCCGCCGCGTACGGCGCCTCCAAGCGCGCGCTGGTGGCGTACGCGGACGCGCTCCGCCTGGAGATCGGCACCCACGTCGACGTCACCTGCGTGTACCCGTCCGCCGTACGGAGCCCGATCCACGACTCGACGGCCGCCGCAGGACTCTCGCTAGAGGGCATGAGCCAGTACGAGCCGCTGGAGGGCGTGGTCCGCACCGTGCTCCGCGCCGCCCTGGCCGGACGCCCGCGCCGCGACCTTCCCACGACCCGCCGGGGAACCGTCGAGTTCTTCCTGGCCCGCCACCTGCCCGCACTGACCGACCGGATCGTCGCCCGGACGCTGGCCGACCGGGTCCGCTCCGGCGCTTTCAAAGGCGCCGAACTGGCCGCCGGCGTCGTCGCGCGGCACCGGTCCGCCAGATGACGACGCTGCGCGACCAGGGCGCGGACGCCGGCCAGGACGAACCGCGGACCAGGGCGGGCGACCTCTGTGCATACGCCGCCGGCTCGGTGGGGATGGGCGTGTAGGTCACCATGCCCGGGCTGCTGCTGTACTTCCTCACCCACACGCTCGGCGTCGCGCCGCTCCTGGCGGGGCTGACCCTTGTGTTGCCGAAGGTCGTCGACGTGGTCGTCCACCGGGTGCTGGGCAGCCGCTCGGACCGGGACGCCCGCCGCGGCGGGCACCGGCGCGGCATGCTCCGCGTAGGCCTGCTGCTCGCCGGGGCGATGATCGCGATGTTCCCGGTCCCCGGCCGCCTGTCCGGCGTCCCGGGCGCTGTGGGTCGGCGGCTGGTTCATCGTCGGCCCAGTATCTGCGGTGGCGTTCGGCGCCACCCCTAACGGCGAGACGTCACTGGCTTCTGGCGCCGAAGACCATGCGGTTGTGGTCTGGCGGCTGCTGCACGCACCACAACCGACCTAGGGCCTTTCTCCATCAGGTGCGCATCAAGATGAGCGGGACGGAAACGGTGGGGAGTACCGAGGCATGATCGACCTGCCACCGGCTGCAGGACGTGACTGGGCGCGGGCGAGCCGGTACGTGCTCCGGCATCTGGCCGCGCACGCCGCCGCGGGCGGCATGCTGCCGGGACTAGTTGAAGACGACCCCCGGTTCCTGCTGTACGCCGATGTCGACCGGGTCGCGCGTGCGACAACGGAACACCGTGGAGAGAGCAGGAGAGTCTCGCCGCCCGTGCGCGGTATTGCGCTGCTGCCCATCACTTGGACGGTCACGGAGCGAAGGACGCCCGGTCACCCAGGCGTGACCAAACAACAAGGAGAGTCCTCATGGCTCCGACCGACCACAAAGCAAAGACCGAGGCCATCTTCGGCACCACTCACGCAAGTGAACAGGAGTACGCGGAGGCCGACGCCAACGGGATCAACCTGGGGATCTACTGGTGCCTGCGCGACATGGATGTCCCGCACGAGGAGGTGCTGGACGCCCACGTCAAGAACATCCCGCTGGTGACATACGCCGTCGCACGGGAGACACTCTCGCACGCGGAGGCGCTGGACGCCTTCAAGCAGGACCCCTCCATGAAGGCCTTCACCCGCTACCGGCATTGAGGGGGTGCCTTGAAATAGAAGAACGCCGCCCCTTTTGGCGGCGGTCTTTCACACCCACAGTGGCCCCCGCACGGCGGGGGCCACTACTCCTGGTTCGCCGCCCCAGGCCGGCTGGTCGACGCGGGCGCCCCCGGGCACACGCGGTTTGCGACCAAGCCGGAGCTGGCCTGGCGGATGATCGAACGCGCCGTTGATGCTCCGCTGCTGGTGTTCGGGTGGGTGACCGGCGACGAGGCTTACGGCGACAACACCGCCCTGCTCCGCCGCGGCAGGAACCAGCCGTTCGCGCTCTCCTGCGGTAACCCGCTCGTGCTCGGCGGCGCCCGCACCAGGGCCGACGCCGCCTTCGCCGAACCAACTGGTCTACCCCATCGACAAACAGTGCTACAACATCGCCGCGGCCAGAGGCATCACCATCGCGACCAACCGCGAGCGTCATCGGCGGCCGTCGACGCGAGGCGATAGCACGCCACCCGGACGCGGCGCCGCCTGGTGGGGTGGGCGCCCAGCCGCCCGTGCGCCGCAGCGGCCGCGTCCAGGATGACCTCGAAGGCCGGGACCAGGGTCGGTGGCGTGCGCCGTTACGGCCTCGCGCACGACGCCGGCCAGGTGTTTATCGGCGAGGTCGGGGAAGTTGGGGGTCAGCGCCGCGACCCACCGCGGCGGTGTAGTCGGCGGCCCGGTCGTGGGCCGTGGTCCACCGAAGCCAAATCATCCGTATCCCCTTGCTTGAAAGTGGCAAGCGGCGGCGTCGGCGCTCGCTCCGCACCCGCAGGCAGCATCTTGCCGGTCGGGTGGCGACGGTGGAGAAGGCGTCGGTGAACCCGGTGACGAAGTCGGACTCCTTGAGGATGACGCGAGCTCACCAGCACTGCACCCCATCAATCGAAACACGTCACACGTGCGCACAGCCCGGTCAACTTCGGCATGGGGGGCGATATGCAATGCCGGGAAAGTGGGAGCGCCATGTGACGTCGGCGATACGCGGTGGGCCGAGGGGGCAGAGGGAGGCCGCCGCGGTGTCGGTGGTCCACAGGCGGGCGGTGTAGTCGGCGCCGCCGGTCGCCAGATACGGCATGCCGGGTGAGAAGGTGACCGCGTAGACCGTCCCGTGATGCCCGGTGAGCAGCGCAGACTGGACGGGTTCCGCCCCGAGCGTCCACAGCGCGGTGGCCCCGTCGGAGCCGGCCGTGGCGAGGAGCCGGCCGTCAGGGCTGAAGGCCACCGAGGAGACGGCGTCGGAGCCCGTGGTCAGGCGGTGGACCTCGTGCGGCCGATGGGCGTCGGTGACGTCCCAGAGGATCGTGGTGCGGTCGGCGGCGCCGCTGGCGAGGAGTTGGCCGTCGGGGGAAAAGGCAACGGCGTTGACGCCGTTCGCGTGGCCCTTCAGGGTCGCGGTCCTGGAGAGGCCCCGGGTGTCCCAGAGTTGGACGGTGTGGTCTGCGCCGGCCGTGGCGAGGAGCCGGCCGTTCGGTGAGTAGGCGAGCGCCTGGACGGCGGAGGCATGGCCGCGCAGCACGGCGGGCGGGCTCTGTGGCGCGTCGGAGGCCCAGACGGTGACGTCGGGTTCCTCTCCGGCTACAGCCAGATGCCGCCCGTCGGGCGAGAACGCGACGGCGAACACGTTGCCGTGGTCCGGACGGAGTGTCACGACGAGCCGGGGACGGGCCGGAGCGGCCACGTCGTAGACGCCGACCGTCCCGTCGAGATTGCCGGCCGCCACACGCCGGGAGTCGGGACTGAACGCGGCCGACTGCACATGGTCGCCGAGGCCGCCGACCGATGCGACGGCGCGTGGAACGCGCGGATCGGTGACGTCCCAGAGCCGGAACGCCTGGTAGCTGCCGATGGCCAGCAGCCTCCGGTCGGGGCTGAAGGCGAGTGAGTCGACCTCGCCGTTGTTGCCGCCGAGGATCGGTCGGCGCAGGTCCCACAGGCGGATCGTGTCGTCGGCGCCCGCGCTCGCCAGGGTCAGGCCGTCCGGGGAGAAGTCCAGCGAGTAGACGGTGTCGGAAGGGCCCTCCATGACGACCGGGGCGCTCGGCCGTCGCGGATCCGTCGTGTCCCACAGGCGGATCGAGTGGTCGTAGGAGCCGGTGGCGAGCGTCCGGCCGGCGAAGGACGCGCCGCTCACGCCGTTCGTGTGGCCTTGCGGGCTGGCGGTGCGCTCGAAGCGGGTTCCGGAGACCGCCCACAGGTGGACGAGACCGTCGAAACCGCTGGCCGACAGGACGCCGCCGTCCGGGCTGAACGCGACACTCAGGATCCGGTCGGAGTTGCCCTTCAGATCGGGCAGGCGGCGCGGCCGGCCGGGCGTCGAGACGTCCCAGACGTGCGCGTCCGGCTCGTAGGCCCCGGCGACGAGGACGCGCGCGTCGGGGCTGAAGGCCAGGGCGCTCACCCCCGCGCCCGCACCGGACAGCACCGCGAGCGGCTTCGCCCGTGCCGGGTCGGCGACGTTCCACAGCCGGACCGTCCGGTCGTATCCCCCGGACGCGAGGGTGCGGCCGTCAGCGGCGAAGGCGAGCGCCCGGATGCCGTCGGAGTGGCCCGACAGCGTCACGAGCGGTGCTGGGCGCGCCGGGTCGGCGACATCCCACAGCCGGACCGTCCGGTCGTCTCCGGTGGTCGCGAGGGTGCGGCCGTCCGGGCTGAACACCGCAGCCGTCACCGCGGTGGAGTGGCCGGTCAGCACGGTCAGCGGCGCGGGATGGTGCGGGTCAGCGACGTTCCACAGCCGGACCGTGCCGTCCAGGCTCGCGCTCGCCAGGGTCCTGCCGTCGGGGCTGTACTGGATCTGGTAGACGGCGCCGGTATGGCCGGACATCTGGACCGCGTACGGCGCCGCGTATCCGCTGAGCAGGCTGCCGCGCGCTTCGGCCGTCGGGGCGAGCCGGAACGCCGCGAGCGACAGCTGCGCGGCCAGCGCGGGATCGGCCGCCCGCAGCGACGCCGCCTCGTTGGCGACCTTCGCCGACAGCGCGTTGTCACGCTGGCGGGAGACGGTGCCCGTCGCCCGCAGCGCGACGAGGCTCGTCACGGCGGTCACCAGCACGAGGACGCTCAGGAACGCGACGAGCCGGTAGAGCCGGCGGATCCGGACGCGTTCACGCCGTGCGCCCGCCACGACGAACTCCCGCATCCGTGACGGCACCGTGCCCGGTGCGGCCCCCTCGACCCACGCCCGCGCCTCCGCCAGGCGCAGGCCCTGGTAGAGGAGCGCGTCTTCGCCGGGGTGGCGTTCCCATTCCTGTGCGGCCTCCGCGAGGCGCTGGCCGAACAGCAGCCGGTCGCGGTCGAGCTCGATCCACTTCGACAGCCGCGGCCAGCAGCGGATCAGCGCCTCATGGGTGATCTCCAGGCCGTCACGGTCCCGGGTCAGCAGCCGCGCAGCGACGAAGGGGGCCGCGACATCGGCGAGCCCGTCGACGTCGGCGCTCGGGATCCGTCGCCGGGTCGCCGCCCCGGGACCGGAGATACGCACGAGCTGGAGAAAGAGCGCCTTGACCAGCTCGCCCTCCGGTCCGTCGAACGTCTCGTACACTGCCTCGGCGGACTTGGCGATCGCGCCATGGATCCCGCCTCCTGCGGTGTAGTCGGCGACGGTGAGCCGCTTGCGGTTGCCGTGCTCCCACGTCGTGCGCAGCGCGTGGGACAGCAGCGGGAGCGCGCCGGGATCGTGCGCGGCTGCGGTGCCGCGCTCGGCCGGAGCCAGGTCCCGCAGCACCAGCTCGACCAAGCCGTTCTCGACGTCAAGGGCGGCCTCGCGGGCCGGGCCGAGGACCGCGCCTCGCACCTCGGTCTCGTCCATCGGAGTGATCAGGAGTTGCCCCGCGCGCAGGACCTCGGCAAGCGGAGGGCAAGCCAGCGCCTCGCCGTAGAAGTCGGCGCGGAGCGCCACGACGACGACGGACCCGGCGGGCACCCCGTCGCCGGTGAGAGCGGCGACGAACGCGTGACGCCCGGCCTCGTCCTCACACTGGGTGAAGACCTCCTCGAACTGGTCGACGACCAGGCAGCACGGGGCGTTGAGGCACAGCGCACGCAGGGCGGCGATCGGGTCTCTGCCAGGGGTCATCTGGACGGGTGGGAGCCGCCGGTCCGAGCTCAGCGCCGCGACGAGCCCCGCGCCGAGCAGCGACGACTTCCCCGAACCCGACGGCCCGACGACGGCCAGCGTCCCGCCGCCTGCGGCGGCCAGGCCAAGGACCCGCCCCAGTAGGTCGCCGGTGAGTCGTTCCCTGCCGTGGTACCAGCGGGCGTCGGCCGGCTGGAAGGCGGCCAGACCCGGATAGGGCGCTTCGGCGTTCGCCGCCCGCGGCCCGGGAGCCCGACGGAGCGCGGCCAGAGCGTCCGTCCACGGCTCGGGACTGGTGGCGCCGCAGACGGTCAGGATCGCGCGCAGGTTCTGCTGGTTGGGCAGGTGACGGCCGGAGAAGTAGCCGCCGAGCGTCGCCACCGGGATCGCGGTGGCGCAGGAGACGTCCCGGATGGTGAGCCCGGCGCGCTCGCGGAGCAGCGAGAGCGCCTCGGCGAATTCGGTTCGGTTCTGCGGGGCTCGGTCGGGTCGTGGCTCCGTGGTCAAGAACACCGCCTCGGTGGGGAAGTGCGCCGAGCCGAGCGTAATCGCGCGAGCACGCATCGATGAGCGGAGTTGCCGGTTGTGGCCGGGAAGGGGCACGTCCGGGACAGGGCGCGGACCCTTGCCTGACGTGCCCGCCCCGATCACGGGATCCTGCGGAGCTTCACCTCGTCGACCTGGATCCACTCGCCGCCGTTGCCGACTCCCCAGAGCCCGGCGAAGACGGTGGCCTGGGTCTGGGTCGTCGTGCGGAAGACCGATGTGAGCTGGACGTAGTCCTTCTTGATCGGCCCGAAGTGCACCTCGCCAGGCGGCGGCCACGTCCCGGCGAGCCGGGCGCCGAAGAACCCGGTGTTGACCTTGTCGGAGGTGCGGAGCCAGCCGGTGAGCTCGTAGTGGGCGTTGGGCGACACCGGCACCGTCTGCAGGATCGCGTTCCAGTTGGAGGCGGTGGAGAATACGAACGCGTTGTTCCTGCCGGTGAGCATGTTGTTCAGACCGACGTCGACGCCCTTCCAGTCGGGGCCCTCGGTGAACCAGGGGGAGGAGACCGGCGGACGCGGGTCGCCGTTGAGCGGCCGGTCGAACTCGAAGCCGCCGTTGAACAGGTCCTCGACCTGCAGGTCCCACGTCGGGTAGTTGCCGTCGAAGCGGTGCAGGGGTGCGCCCGACAGGTCGACGCTGGAGACCGTCTGGAACGCGCCGAGGGTGAACGAGCGGGTCACCGCCTGTACACGGTCCATGTTCCAGTTGTCGAAGACGCCGAACGGGTCGTTGACAACCTCCAGGCGCAGCCCGCTGACTTCGTCGGCGACCACCCCGTGGCTGTCCAGGCAGATCCGGACTGGACTGATCTCGCCGCCACCCCAGTTCTTTCCGCGGTTGACGTTCTCGATGCGGAACGCCGGCTTGTTCCGCAGCACGACGGTTATCGCCAGGTTGGAGTCGCCGAGCCAGTTGTCGCCGCGGAGGTCGTCGGCGCCGGTCTTGAACGTCAGGAGGATGTCCTCTCTGGCCCCGGGGGCGCAGAAGTGCTCCTCCAAAGGCTCGGCGGCCGCCGGTCCCGCGCCGAGTAGCGTCCCAGCGAGAGCCGCCGCGCCCGCCAAGGCCGCGAGGGCCCTCTTCCTCGTTCTCATGTCTCTCCCATCTCGCTTGTGCCGTCCGGCGCACGCACGGGCGCCGCCCCGCCATTGCAGCGGCCCCATGACCAGCGGTGGAACCCCCGCGGGGATAACCGAACAAGTCCGAACAGGCCCGTCGACAAAAGCCGACCGGAGGGGACTTGGAGACCGAAAGGAACCGTAGGGAGCATCGGGTCAAGCGCCGGCCTGGTGGACTCACGCGAGGCATCTCGACACCATCCCGCCCGCATGCTCGACGGGGCGGATCGGCCTACGGCCGGAACGACCCGTTCGGTCGGCTGTTCCTGCAGACCCTGGCGATGGTCGCCCCTAGGTCACCTGCGCACCCGCGAGGGCATGGCAACGCGCGAGGTCGGCGTACGCCGCGACCCAGTGCTCGGCGGTGCGGCACACAGCCGGGCGATGGGCCTGCGGGTCCGCGGCATCCGCCGGGCCGCCCGCACCGTCTGCGATGAGGCGGGCAGCGGCCCCCGGCTCGGATGCTATGCAGTGGGCAGCAGGTCGGCCACCTTGATCCCGTAGTCGCGGGCGGCCTTGTCCACCCTCCGTCGGAACGGGTCGCCCTGCAGCTCGCCCGAGACGACCATCCCAGCCCGCATCAGCAGGATCGGTCTGCGCTGCCGTGTCGGCGGCGCCTAGTAGGCGGGCCGGTTGACTGCGCGGCGAGCCGGCGTCGTGCGCCGAGGCGATTCTGCCCGGCACTCGGCCGAGCAGGGCCACCAGGCGGGCGCACCTCCAGCTCACCTGACGCCCCACTGTTAATGCGAACGATTTCGCGTTACCCTGTGACGTGACCCACAGGAAGGGGCGCCGGATGAACGCGAAGCCGCGCGCGGCGGGGGCCGTGCGGCCCGGTGGCCGGACGGCGCGCACCCGTGCGGCGGTGTTGGCCGCGGCCCGGTATGAACTGGAGGCCGGCGGGTACGCCGGGCTCACCCTGGAGAAGGTGGCCGAGCGTTCGGGCGTGCACCTGGCCACCCTGTACCGGCGATGGCGGACGGTCGAGGGACTCGTCGTCGACCTGCTGGACGAAATGGGCAAGACCGAGATCCCGATACCCGACACCGGCTCGCTGAAGGACGACCTCCGGGCGCTCGCCCTGGACATCGCCGCCCTCTACCGGCAGCCCAGGACCCGGGCACTCGTCGAGGGCGTCGTGGCCGCCGCCGTCCGGTCCCCCGAAGCGTCCACCGCCTGGGCGACGGTGATCGCCGAACGCAACCGCCTGGCCTCCCGGATCGTCGAACGGGCCGTGGGACGCGGCGAACTGCCCCCGGGAACCGACGGCATCGCCATCACCAGCGCCGTCGGCGCCCCCATCTACTACCGCATGCTCATCACCCGCGGACCGGTGGACGACCAGGTCGCCGAGAGCGCCGCCGCAGCCGCCTACGCCGCCGCCCTCAGCGGCGCCTTCACCCCCGCCCGATCCCCCGGCCCTCCATAGGCCGCGGCGCACACCCGCCACACCAGCGAAAGGACCCGCACAATGTGCCAGGACATCGAGTTCATCTCGGCCGGGACGACCGAGGCACGCAAGAGCTTCGACGCCGACCGGCTCGCCTGGTTCAACGGCGAGGCACCGGCGGAGAGGCAGCGCCGATTCGTCGTCCAGGCCTCGCACGAGATGCGCACACCGCTTGCCGCGCTGCGACTGGAGTTGGAAGAAGCCCTCACCAACAGGGATGTCGCCGACCCCTTCGCGGCGTTGAAGGAAGCGTTGCAGAGCGTCGAGCGCTTGGAGAACACGGTCATCGCCCTGCTCTGGTCGCTCCAAAAGGACGCTTCGGAGCGCCCTTAGGCTGCAGGCATCCCACCCGGACACCTATACCGACACCCACTCGCCCGCAACATCGCGCATTCCACGCGCGCTTGGACGACGGTCTCGGCAACCTTGAAGATCCTCCACCACCCGCAGACCGAGAAGTCGCTCCAGCAGGCAAGTCGGCACGCCACAGCCCGCGCTTCGTCAGCGACAACGTCCTCCGGAAGTAGTCCATCCAGAGGGCGAATATCTCGATCTCCGACCAGCGCTACACTCAGAAGATCATTCAGTCGGCGAGCTGGCAGGTGTGTTCGCCAATGACCAGGCGGCCGTGTACACCGGTCAGATCTGCCCGCCATTTCCGACCACCACCACGGCACCAGCCGTCCCCGCAACCGCCGATCCCCGAACTGCGAACCGCCGTGATGACCACGGCTCATCAAGTCCGGTCGCCTCCGCACACCCGCCATCACCCAGGCGGACCGCGAACACTTCCCCGGTCCTCACGCCCGAGCGAGAAGCGACCGGGCCTTCACCGCCGTTGCCCCCGCCCTGCCAGGGCAGCTGGGCCGAGGGCTACGGCGGTGCCCCAGCGCGTCGTCCTCACGCCTCCAGGAGCGAGCCGAGCCGCTGGAACAGTTGCGGCACCTGCTTGCCGAGCTGCGCACGGACCAGGTGCTCCGCCATCCTCGGCACGCCGTCGAGCTCCAGCAGGAACTCCACGCGACAGCCGGCACCAGACGCGTGCACGGCGTACCTCTGCGTCACAGCGGGTCTGGTACCGGCGACGGTCTGGATCGCGATGAGCTCGCCGGGAACGTACTCGGTGACGGTAAGGGACAGCTCGGTACGGCGGCCCATCACCTTGCGCACCTGGGCCACGGCCGCGCCCTCACGTACCGGGCCGTTCACTTGAGCCTCCAGGACGTCCTGCTGCCAGGCCGGATAGCGCTCCAGATCGGCCAGGACGGTGAAAACGGCCGACGCGGGGTACGGGAAGTCGGCGTTGTGCTCAACGATGATCACGACTTGCTCCTGAGCAGCTGTGCGGTGAAGGGGTTGAGTTCGATGGGGGCGTCCTCACCGATCACGACGGTGCCGCCGATATTGGTGAGGTGGCCGCCGATCACGGCGTTGGGTTCGAAGGCGAACGTCATGCCGGGCGCCAGCGGCAGCTCGCCGCCCATGGTCGGCAGGTCGAACAGCCGACCGTAGTTCGCCGCCTCGGGCATCCTCCGCAGGCCTTCGCC
Source organism: Actinomadura sp. NPDC049753 (assembly GCF_040674655.1). Taxonomy (NCBI): domain Bacteria; kingdom Bacillati; phylum Actinomycetota; class Actinomycetes; order Streptosporangiales; family Thermomonosporaceae; genus Actinomadura; species Actinomadura sp. NPDC049753. The sequence continues at coordinate 43,791 of NZ_JBFARL010000001.1, forward strand.
GAAGCCGCAGACCGGGCCCATCGGGTTGAGCGTGTGGACCAGCGGGTGGATGTTCCAGGCGTCGGCTTCCAGCAGCGGCGCCCGCATGGCGTCCGCCAGGTCGCCGAAGGTGTTGCCCGGACGGGCCGCGGCCAGTCCCGCCTCGTAGCTGGCACGGGCCACCGTCGCGGCGGCCTCGATGTCGGGGTGCGGGTCACCGACGGCGATGGCGACCTGGTGCTGGGTCTCCTTCATGCCGAAGCGGCAGAACACCTCGGCCATGATGACGTCGCCGTCCTCGATGACACGGGGCGCCTGCGGCCGGTAGGACCAGGCCGGAGGACCCCAGGAGATGAAGCCGGGCCCGGTGGACAGCAGCATGCCGGGGGCGGCCAGGCCGCGCCGGTAGGCCGCCGCCATGCCGGCCGCGTACACGTCCGCCTCGGTGGCGCCCGGCCGGGCGACCTCCAGCATGGCCTCCGCCATCGCGTCGCCGGTCTCGGCCGAATGCCGGACGACCGCGAGCTCCTCCTCGGACTGGCAGATGGTGGCGAACAGGTAGCTCAGCCCGACCGGCTTGAAGGCGACCTCGGGCAGTTCGGCCAGCACCTGGTTCCACAGCCCGTGCGGCATGATCGGATTGATGTGGAACGGCGGGTAGGGGTCCAGGCCCAGCACGCCGACGGCCGCGCCGTCCAGGCCGTGCTCGCGCAGGACCTCCACGACGCCCGCCGCGTGCTTGGCGACGCGGATGCGCTCCGGGGGGATCCACAGCTCGTCGCCCCGCTTGGTCGCCTCGATGTGGTCGGCGACCGCAAGGGTGGACCAGGTCAGCTCGACGGGGTCGGCGTCGCGGCAGAAGACCACGATCGCGCCAGGCCGGTCGTTGGTGAAGTACGCGTCGGGCGCGAACGGAGCCAGGTCGGCGCACTCGTGCTCGCCGTAGGCGATGAGCGCCTCGACGCCCTCGGCCTCCATGATGTCGCGGGCGAGTTGCCAGCGGCGGTCCCGCTCCGCCAGTGAATAAGAAGGAATGTCCATGCCGCTAACGCTAGAAACGCACGCGGCCGGGCCGCCTCCGTCACATGACGGTAGTCGCTGGCCCTGCGCGACCGAGTGCTTAGGTCATCGTGAACCTGGCCAGTTCGGCACGGGAGGCGATGCCGAGCTTGGGGAACGCCTTGTAAAGGTGGTAGGCGACCGTGCGCGGGCTGAGGAACAGCTGCGTGCCGATCTCCCGGTTGGACGCGCCGCCCGCGGCCAGCCGGACCACATTGAGCTCCTGCGGGGTGAGCGCCGTCAGCGGATCCCGGCCGCGGCTCCGGCCGGAGAGCGAGGCGCCGGTGGCGCGCAGTTCTGCCGCGGCGCGCTCCGACCATCGATCGGCGCCGAGCCGGGCGAAGGCGTCCATGGCGGCGTTCAGATGCGCACGGGCCTCGGCGCGGCGCTGATGGCGGCGAAGCCATTCACCGTAGAGCAGCTGCGTGCGGGCCTGCTGGAAGGGATGATCGCTCTCCTGGTGCAAGGCGAGGGCGCGCTCGTACGCCGCGGCGTCGCCGGTCATCAGCGCCCGGCAGCGCTCGAGCACAGCCCACGCCCACGGCGGCTTGCTGGCCCTTACCCAGGCGGCGAAGTCGTCGAACATCTTCTCCGCACGCCCCGCGGAACCTGACCGTACGGCCGCCTCGACGTAGTCGGGGTAGGCGAACCGCCAGACGAACGCGTGCCGCGCGGGTCCGGCCGCGATCGCGTCCATGCGGTCCAGCACCGACGCGTAGCGGCCCGCTCCCAGGTCCAGCATGATGAGAGCGTAGATCGCCCATCCGGCGCCCGTCATCCACGTGTCCGCGTCCAGCGCCTCGGCCGCCAGCTCGCGGCACTCCTCCTCCGCTCCGGCTGCGGCGGCGAGCCAGGCGGAGACGCCGGTGAGGTAGTTGTGCCAGTGCGGCTGGTCGATGTCGGCGGCGATGTGGAGTCCCTCGCTCACGCCGGCCCGCGCGGACTGATGGCGCCCGGCGAGTATCTCGGCCGCAATCTGCAGCATGATGGCCTGCGGCAGCCGCCCGACCCTCCCCGCCCGCCGGCAATCGGCCACCAGGGCACTCGCGTCCCGCAGCATCGTGTGCACGTCACCATGGACGAGACCGAGGCTGGCGGCCATCACCCGCAGCTCGAACGGGATCAACGACTGGTGGCCCAGCACGGACGGCACGATGACGGCGGCGATGTCGTCCCCGCCCATCAGGCGGATCACCGCCTCGTTGAACTCGTGCAGGACGCTCAGCCGTCCCTCGACGAGCGGGGTCAGGGACGCGGTGCGGCGGGCGAGCGCGACCTGATCCGGATGCGGCCTGCTGCTCCACGTGTACACGCAAGCGAGGCACAGCATCGACAGCACCGCCTCCGGGTCGCCGGTTCCGAGGGCTTCGACCCCGTCGTGGATCAGCCGGGTGGCCTCCAGCGGCCGTCCCGCCTGGAAGGCCAGCACGGCCCGCACCCGGGCCAGTTCGGCCGCCACCCGCGGTTCCGCGGCCGCCGGCGAGGCGCGGCGGGTGAGGTCCTCCGCCCGCTGCCAGAGTCCGGCGTCCAGCGCGGCGGCCGCCGCCGCGGCCCAACGCCGAGCCTGCGCCGCAGGATCGGCTGAAAGCCGGGCCGCCCGCTCGTAGCCCGCCGAGGCCGCCGCCTGGCCGCCGCGGCCCGCGGCGCGAAGGGCGGTCTCCTCCAGCGCGCCGGCCACTTCCTCGTCGGGCCCCGTGGCGACCGCCGCCAGATGCCAGGCGCGGCGGTCCAGGTCGGTGACGGCCGCCAGCGCCCGATGGGCGGCCACGCGCTGGGCCACGTCCGCCGCCAGCCGCGCCGCCGTGCGGACCAGAGGGTGCCGGAAGTCCACGCCCGCCGCGGTGACCCGGACCAGCTCCGCGCGTTCGGCGGCGGCGAAGTCGGTGAGCGCCACGCCCAAACAGGCCAGGGCACGGTGCAGGACGTCGAGGTCGCCGCTGTCGTCCAGCGCCGCCACCAGCAGGCAGGACCGGGAGGCGGCGGGAAGCTCCTGCACCCTGGCGCGGAAGCCCGCCAGCACCCGGCCGGAGATCGGTTCGGCGCCGCCGAGGGAGAAGACCAGCGGCGCGAGGGCTCCTGCCCGCTGCTCGTGCGTGAGCGTGCGCGGCAACTCCAGCAGCGCCAGCGGATTGCCCTGCGCCTCGGCGACGATCAGCTCCCGCACGGCCAGTGCCAGGTCCCCGGCCTGCTCGGCCAGCAGGCTAGCCGCCGCCTCCGGGTCCAACCCGGTCAGCCGCAGCTCCGGCTGGCCCGGAGCCGCGAAGGCGGTGCGGCCATCGCGGGCCGCGAAGACCACGATGATGGGTTCGGCGTGCAGACGCCGGGCCGCGAACAGGAGTGCGTCCGCCGACTCCCGGTCCAGCCACTGGGCGTCGTCGACCAGGCACACCAGCGGCCGGTCGGACGCCAGCTCGGTGAGCAGGCTCAAAGTGGCGAGCCGGATGAGGTAATGGTCACCGAACGCTGCGCGACCGAGCCCCAGCGCGCTCGTCAGGGCGTCCGCCTGTTGCGCGGGCAACGCCTTGATGCGGTCCTGCATCGGGCGCAGCAGCAGGTGCAGGGCGGCGAACGGCAACTCCGACTCCGACTCCACCCCGCTCACCCGCAGGACCCGCGCAGGGGCGGTGGCCGCGGCATAGTCCAGCAGGGCTGTCTTTCCCGCTCCGGCCTCGCCGCGAAGAACGAGCACACCCGTGCGGCCGGCGATGAGCCGATCGATCGTCGCCTGTTCCACCTCGCGGCCATGTAGCACGTTCCAAGTCTGCCGCACCGCGACGGCCGGGAGGCGAGCTGGTCGTCACGTTTCATCCGAGGCCGGACGAGAAAGGCGAGGGCGCCGCCCGCACCGCGTCAAAGTCGCGCACGTGAGCACCGTCAAACCACACCCAGGCCCTGATCCGCCTCGCCCGGCACCGCATCAGCGTGCTGTTCGCACGGCTCCGCGCACCCTCTAACAGTCCCGAACGGCCGCGGCGGTTAGCTGAGCTGCGGGTCCGGCCTGAGCACCACGCGGTCGGCCGCGGGATCGAACCCAAGGACCGGGTTTCCGTAGTCGCCTTCGGCCCTCATGATCACCGGCTTGCGCAGCCGACGGCCCATGACGGTCAAAAGCCGGCACAGGACGTCCACTCCTTCCTGGCCCTGCAGTTCGCGAAGGTCGACATCGAAGTCGATCTCCTCGGCGGACCTCGGACGGAAAATCACCAGCACCCTCGGGACCGGCCAGACCCGCAGGACAGCCGTCTCAGCATCGACGGGGCGTGCCAGCACGTCCGCAGCGGGAGGCAACGGCTCAGCAGCACCGCCCACCGAGTACTCCCACGACCAATCACTCAACCGGACCAGATCGAACAGCGCCTGCCAGTCCTCCACCGAGGTGGCCGCCACGGACACATCCGGCAGAGCACCCATCAAGTCAGGATCAAAGAAGTTCCTGACGTCATCCCACAACAGATCCGGCACCCCACCATGCTGCCCACCAAGTTCCCCGAACGCAGCCCGATTCCCTTGACGAACCACATAGAGGCGCCCCCGGGGGGCGATGCCGGCCCCGCACTGCCGGCACCTATCGGGCCCACGGGCACGCGAGGGTCAACCCCCGGCCAAGGCTCCCCTGGTCCCGCGGCTCGCACCGGCCCGCGGGTAGGCGTACCCCGTCAGCCTCCCGCACGACCAGCGCAGAAAGGGGCACCGACGATGCACATCCGGCGCCCCATCGCGCCCATGGCGGTGGCGAGCATCGAGACCATTCCCGGCGAGGACGGGTGCCCGGGCGGATGCCGATACGAACCCAAGTTCGACGGGTTCCGCTGCGTTGCCCGGGTGGGAGAGGACGGCGACGTCCAGCTCTGGTCACGCCGTCTCAAGCGGCTGGACGAGGCCTTCCCGAGATCGAGCTCGCACTGTTCGACGTTGTGCCGCCCGGGACGGTGGTGGACGGCGAGATCGTCCGCTGGGGCCGGGACGGGTGGCTGGACTTCGCGGCCCTCCAGCGCCGCCACGTCGCCGGCCATCGACGCGCCGCGCTTGCGGCGTCCGAGCCGTGCCACTACGTGGTGTGGGACGTGCTGGAGACCGCGGGCGTCGACTACCGTCCCGCGCCGCTGTGGCTGCGCCGCGAGGTTCTAGAGCAACTCCCAGCAGGCCTGCCCGGGACTTCCCGGGTGGTGCTGTGCCCGCAGATGCGGGATGTGGGCTTTTCTAAGCGCTCTTGTTCGATTGACCCTGTGACCTGCGGGTTGACGTCATGGACATGTTCATGACGTAGCGAGCTCGCGAAAACGCAACGTCGTCTCTAGGACCGCGGTCCGGTTGTTCATCTCGGCGGTCTCGAGGATGAGTTCGGCGTGGAGGGTCGCGGAGATCTCGTCGTGCGTCGCTGGGCCGAACTCGATTCGAGTGATGTCGACGGGGTTGTGGGTGGCGACCATGTAGATCGACCCATCGATGTAGCGCTCTTCGGGGTTCACTGGAAACGTGAACATGCGGCCGCTGAGCTCGGAGAGGTCCGCCGCCGGGAGGCTGATGCAGTCGAGTCGGAACTCTGTCTTAACGAGCTCGGGCCCTGCTTGCCCGGGCCGGAAGGTCTCCGGCGCATATTCGTCGTCCGCGGAGAAGGGCTCCAGGGGGATGTCGATGCTCCAGGTCCCGGCGCCAGGAGAGTCGGGGTCACTCGGGGAGTAGGTGATGGTGCCGGGTTCGAGGTTGAGAAACTCGTCGGTGAAGTCGATCACGGGATGAGTGTGCCTTAATGTCCGATGTGTTCGGCCAGTTTGGCCTCCAGGTCAGCGATACGTTTGTCGAGGAAACGGTTGTTGGATCGGGCGGCCTGGAGCTTCTCCCCCAGGGTGCGGTTGTCCTCAGTGAGTTGGTGGATGCGCTGCTTGAGCGTGCCGTTCTCGGTCGCGATGCGTTGGACGGAGCGTTCTGTGGCTTCGCTGGCAGTGTTTCGAAGTCCCGGCCCACTTCGCTCGCCTGGCGGCTCGCTCCGTGACCGGGCCTGGGCGAACGCTGCTGTGGCGCTCCGGGATGTGGTCAGCGCGCTGCAGCGGTATGACCTGGCCCCGCCGGGCCGGACGACGAACCACAACCTTATGGAAACCTCATGAGCTGCGGTGCCTCAGAATGGACGTGCGGAGCTGGGTGTTCCGGGTGCCCGGGACAGTGGGGCGTGGCTGATGAGGTCTTGCCGTTGGGTGGCTTCTCAGGAGTCGTCGCCCCGGGACGAATCAATGAAGTCGCGTCTCATTGATCATGGGGCAGGTTGTGGATGTCTCGGCCGTGAGCGTTGGCGGGCTCGGATCGGGATCGCTTTGGCGATGTGGTGGATTCACGCTCTCGGAGCGTCGATCGGGTTGCTGCCGAATCGGTCGGAGAGCGCGACGACCCGTTCCAGGTGGGCGAAGGCGCCCTCCGGATGCCGGTGGGCCTCATCGAGGAAGCTGCTTCGCATGCCTGTTGCAAAGTCCAGCCGCGGATAGGCCGTCAAGATGTCGGCGAGATCATCAGAGGCGAGCCCTTCCCAGCCGAGTCCGGCGACGTCGACGGCCGCCCCCGCCTGGACCAACCGGAACACGGGCACCTGCTCGGCCATGAGGTTGGTGTGTCGCAGGATCGCTTCCTCGACCACGTGGATGCGCTCGAGGTCCCATCCGCGCCCTTCGAGGAAGTGGCATGCGAGATCGGCGCCGACGCGTGCGAACTCGCGCTCGCCGGCGTAGGTGTCGGTGAGGCCGAGATCGTGGATCATCGCAGCGACGAAGGCCGCCTCGTGGTCGACTTCGGGGTCGACCACGAGGCACCGGCCGAAGAGGTACGTGCGGTAACTGTGATTGAGCAGGTAAGGGGGTGCGGCCTCGGCGGCGAGGTCGGCGGCTGCCCGAGTTGTGGGCGTTCGAGGGATCGTGGGGATCATCGGTTGGTCCGTTCGTCAGGAATTGAACGATCACCATCGTCGGCGTCGCGACCCGTGTCCGCAAGGACGCGGATATGTCAGATCCGGACACGGCTGGGTCGGCGGGCCATGTCCGGATGTGACATGCTCTTGTCATTGCGGACGTACTCGGTGATCCAGCAGAGTTGGTGACATGACCCCTCACCTCGTCGTGATCACCGTGTTCGACGGCGTCGAGCTTCTCGACGTCGCCGGACCGCTCGAGGTGTTCTCCACCGCTGATCGCCTGCTGCATGAGGACGTCCCCGGCTACAGAACACTGGTCGCCGGCCCCCAGCCCGGACTCGTTCGCTGTGCCGGGGGTACCTCGATCGCAGCCGACGTCTCATGGAAGGAACTGCCTCGCGAGATCGGGACTCTCGTCGTGCCGGGTGGCCTGGTGCTGGATGAGAGCGGGGTGAAGGCGCTGGAGGCAGAGCCGCTTGTCCAGTGGCTGGCCACCCCCGCCACTCATGGAACGTCTCGAATAGTCTCGGTCTGCGCGGGTGCGCACATGCTGGCCGCCGCCGGATTGCTCGACGGGCGGCGGGCGACGACGCACTGGGCGACGGCGGGTCAGCTCGCCGCCGACCATCCCGAGGTGACCGTCGAGCCCGACGCGATCTACGTGCGTGACGAGCACGTCTGGACCTCAGCGGGCGTGTCCACGGGAATGGACCTCGCGCTCGCCCTGGTCGCCCACGACCACCATGCCGAGTTGGCCCGTCGTGTCGCCCGGTGGCTCGTCATGTATATGCGGCGACCGGGTGGTCAGAGCCAGTTCAGCGAGCTTCTGGCCTACCCATCGGCCACCGATGCCCAGATCGCCCGCCTGCAGGCATGGATTCCGGACCATCTCACCGAGGACCTGTCCAACGACGCGCTCGCGCGCCGGACCAACCTCAGCGTCCGGCACTTCTCGCGCCTCTTCCGTCAGCAGGTCGGGGTGACGCCTGCACAGTATGTGGAGTCGGTCCGTGTTGACGCCGCCGCGCGGCGACTCCTCCACACCGACAACGGGCTCAGGGCCATCGCGAACGCGGTCGGGCTCGGCTCGCTCGAGACGCTCCACCGGCTGTTCAAGCAACGCTTCGGCGTCACACCTGCGGATTATCGGGAGCGGTTCACCACCCGAAGAGCATGACCGAACTGTGACCTCGGCCGGCCGCGCCGGGCCGACCGGTCGATGAACTGCCCGAGCGTTGCAGGCTGCAGCGGGCCGCACTCACCGGAGGCCACCAAGCACGTGGCGCCGACTTCCGCGGTCTGGGTAATTCGCCCGATCTTTCCCGAGTACTACGGCGCCCCCAAACGGGGATACGCGCGGACGGGCAGGGCCGCTTGCGCGGTCCTGCCCGTCGGTGGTCTGCTGCTGGTGCGCGTTGTCAGAGCGCGCGGATTTGCGCGGTGGCCTCGCCGCGCTCGCCGACGAGACCGGCTCGTCGTAGCAGCTTCAGCCAGTCGTCGTACTCCACCAACTCCTCGTCGATCCGCGTAAGGCGTGCGTATTCCGGAGTGGCCAACCGCTCCAGGAAGAACGCCTCCAGCCCGGGCGCGAGCCGCTCGAAGCGCTCCGCGTCGACCCACTCCCAGTGCTCGTCCGGGATACCGAGGATGCCGCGGCCCGCGCGGTCCAGGAAGACCGGTGTGTCGCCGATCAACCCGACGCAGAACAGCTTCTCCGGGGACAGATCCAGCGGGGAGTCGACCACCGGCCCGCAATAGAACTGATGCTCCTCGGCCTCCTCCAAGCCGAAGAGCTGCACGGACGGCCCGCAACTCACACCGTCCAGCACCCGGCAGAAGTCCAGGAACTCCCGGGGCACCCCCTCGGCCTCCGCGGCGGCCGCCGTCTCCTCATCGACGGTCCCGCCGAGCGTGAACCGAAGCAGGTCCGTGCTCTCCGCCAGCGCCGCACGCAGGGCGTCCACCGTTTCGATCAGACGCGACGATCCCGGGCTCGCGCTAGTCATCCGGCCACCCGCCAGTTCTTGACGTCCTCGGCGGCGTTGTCGCCATAGACCTGAATGTTCGCACGCATGGTGTGGCCTCTTCTTCGGTGTCGTCCGGGTCGTTGATCAAACCCGCACTGGCTGATTGTTGAGCTCTGATGGTCGAGACCCTGGCAGGGCGACCGTACTGCCGATGCAGGGCCGCTGGGCCGAAGTCCGGAGCACGCGGTGGTCACGCAAGCGCCGCAGGCTCACTCTCGTAACGGACCGATGTTCATCGTTCGTTCGTCGTCGCAGCGTGTGCCCGTCGCCCCTGCCCAAGACCCGGCCCTCCCCTCGGCGAGAGCGGCGACGCCGCCTCGCTCGTCGACGACGTCGGCGAGCACTTCGGGGATCGTCTCGACGAACTTAGCTCCCTCGCCCGGATCAGCTGGCCATGCACCATGGGGAGCATGTCCAACGACCACCGGCTGCGAACCACCTTCGACAATGCGGCCGCCCTCTACCAAGGCGCGCGCCCCGACTACCCGGCCGAGCTGTTCTGCGACCTGGTCGCGATCACAGGGGTCGAACCGCCGGCGCACCTGCTCGAAGTCGGATGCGGGCCGGGGAAGGCCACGCTGCCGCTGGCACAGATGGGCTTCCGGATCACCGCGGTCGAACTCGGCGACGCCCTGGCGGCGCAGGCACGGCACAACCTCGCCGACTTCCCCGAAGCCTCGGTGGTCACCTCGTCCTTCGAGGACTGGGAGCCGCCGACCGGCGTCCGCTTCGATCTCGTCTACGCGGCCACCGCCTGGAAATGGGTGGACCCGGAAGTGAAGTACGCCAAGGCCGCCGCCCTCCTCCCCCAGAGCGGCCACTTGGCCGTCTGGGGCGCCGGGCACGCCTTCCCCACGGGCTTCGACCCGTTCTTCACCGAGATCCAGCACGTCTACGACGAGCTCGGCGAAGGCGACGGCGGCTCCTGGCCGCCACCACCACCCGAGGACCAGCCAGACCCGACCGCCACCGAGTTCGAGGCGTCCGGCCACTTCGCGGTCGCCGCGACACGCCGCTACCTCTGGACCCGGCACTACACCGCAGACCAATACATCGCGCTGCTCGACACCTTCTCCGGCCACATCGCCATGGAGCCCGCCAAACGCGAACACCTCTACCAGGAGATACGCCGCCGCCTCGCCCTCCGCCCGGACCGACGGCTGACCCGGCATTGGTCAGCCGTCCTCACGATCGGCCGACGCCTCGACGATTGAAGGAGCCGCCGCTGACCCAGATCTCGGGCTTAGTCGGGCCCTGACCTAATACATATTCTCCGGGAGCGGACCCGGCCCACGCTTATAGGCTGGCGGGCGTGAGAAACAGAATCTTGCCGGCCCTCATGATTCTGCTGGCGGGCGCCTCAGCGTGTGGCAGCGAGCAGCAACCCACACGATCGGCGGCTTCTCCGGCGTCGCCATCGTCGAGTTCCCCTCAATCGATAGCCGAGTTCTGTGGACACTTGAACTCCTTCAGTACAGCCGCCGGCCCCGCGTTCGAAATGACGGCGTCCGGGCTTATGAACAAAGATCACAAGCCATCGCGCGAGGCCTTGACCAGTGCCGTTCTCCTCATGCAGCAGTCAGGCTCGCAACTGGTGGCCAAGGTGCCAGAGCAGGTACGCGATGATTTGACGATCGTCCTCAACGCCGCGGCCAAGGCGGCGAAGAAGCTGGCGTCCGGCACACCACCCGACAAAGCGGTAGCCGGGTTGATGAGCGACAAGGTTTCGGCGGCGCGTAAAACAGTCACCGACTACCGAGGGCCGTGCTGACGACTACCACCAGCGGAGAGGCGGTCACGACCAGCCGACACCGGGCCTGATCGAATCCTCGGCCGCGAACGTGTCCAACGAGGTGTGTTGTGTCCATGTGGACGCCTCGCTGAACGCCTCTTCGACCAGCTGATCAAGTCCCGGCTCGGGAGGCTCGGCGAACGCAGGGCGGAGACCGGCAGCATCTCGGCCGACGTCCCCGTCCGGGGCGGTGGGACCGTAAGGAGCTGCGGGGCGGCGATCCATCACCCGGGAGGCGTAGCCGTACAGGCTCGACGGCGACGCCGTGTACCGCCTGATCGACCAGGCGGACAGCTCCGGCCGACCAAAGTCGGTATCGCGTTGCCTTCTTTTGGAGGCTGTGGGCACCCCGGGCACGGCGGGAGCCTGGGATCATGAGCGAATCGAAGGTTCCCCTTGCGGCGGGCTCGTACGTCGGTTCCCCGGCCGAGGAGCTCGCCGGGCGCAAGCGAGGTCACCGGATCGCCGCGGGGGTGGACCAGCGGGTGCTGTTCTCGCGGACCGGCCGGCTGGAGCTCCATCCCGACCGCCTCGTGATCGGCGGCTGGAATGGTGGGTCCGATCTCGTGCTGCGGCCGGAGGAGGTGAGGTCGGTGGCCAATGAGTACACCGACCTGTACGGACGGTTCGTCGGCGGGCTGCTGAACTCGGGCAGGCCGCTCATCGTGGAAACGGTCACGGCCGGCGAGATCTACCTGATGGTGGATCACAAGACGTTCCTGGAGACCACCGCCAACCGCAAGTGGGCCCGCCTGCTGAAGAGCTGGCTGGTGTCGGGCGATGGCTGAGCCGGGCATGGGAAGAAGGTGGCGGACGGCCAAGCCGGTATGGGCCGTGACGGCTCTGCTGACAGTCTCCTTGAGCGTCCCGGCGGTCGGCGCGTCGGTCATGACGGGTGGGGCAGACCCGGTGGTGCAGACCGATCTGGGTCCGGTGCGCGGAGTCGTGACAGGACGCATGGAGCGTTATCAGGGCATTCCCTACGCCCAGCCGCCGACCGGGTCCAGGCGCTGGCGCCCGCCGGTCCGTCCTCGTCCCTGGACGGCCGTACGGGACGCGAGCAAGCCCGGGCCGGCATGCGCGCAGCTGGACGAGACCGGTGGCGTCGCGGCGCATTCCTCCGAGGACTGTCTCTACCTCAACGTCACCGGCCCCCGCCGGAACCGTTCTGAGCGCCGGCCGGTCGTGGTGTACCTGCACGGCGGAGCGTTCAGCTCGGGTTCGGGCAGCGACTTCGACGCCCGCCGCATGGCCGCCACTGGCGACGTTGTGGTGGTCACCGTCAACTCCCGGCTCGGCGTGTTCGGGTTCTTCGGCCATCCCCGGATGGCCGGATCGGGCACCTACGCTCTGGCCGACCAGCGGGCCGCGTTGCGCTGGGTACGGGCCAACGCGCAGGCGTTCGGCGGCGATCCGGGGAACGTCACGCTGATGGGAGAGTCCTCGGGCGGGGCGAGCGTCTGCGCCCAACTGGTCTCGCCTCCGGCGGGCGGGCTCTTCCACCGCGCGATCATCCAGAGCGGATCATGCTTGCAGAACTGGCCCAAGAACGTGATGGCCCCTGGGCTCGACGCCATCTCCTATTGGGCGCCCCGAACGGCCGTGCAGGCTCGGGGGGCCGCCGCCGCGGCGGGGCTGGGCTGCGCGGGCCCGGACGGACCGGCATGCCTGCGCCGGACGGACACCGAGAAGCTCCTGGCGTTGAACGGCCAGTTCGTCACGCCGGCGTTCGGGACCCGGGCGCTGCCCACCGACCCGGTCAAGGCACTGCGGACCGGCGCCTTCCACCGGGTACCGGTGATGCAGGGCAACACCCGAGACGAACACCGGCTGTTCGGGAGCCTTTTCGAGGCGGCGAAGCCCATCGATGACGCCCGTTACCGGGCTCTGCTGGCGACGTCCTTCGGAGAGCGCATGGCCCGTCGCGTCTACGTTCGGTATCCGCCCCGGGCGTACTCCGGCCAGTCGGGTTCCCCGGCCGCGCTCGCGTGGGCCGCTGTCGGCACCGATGTCGGATGGGTGTGCCCGACCCTCGCCGCCGACCGGCTTCTGGCCCGGCACGTACCCGTCTTCAGTTTCGAGTTCGCCGAGCCGAACGTCCCAGACTTCCTCGGCATCTTCCCCAAGGGCTACCCGCCCGGCGCCTTTCACGGCTCGGAGCTCCCCTTGCTCTTCGACATCGAGGGCACGTCCGTGCCGCTCGACTCCGCGCAGCGGAACCTGTCCGAATCGATGATCACGTATTGGGCCGCGTTCGCCGCCCAGGGCGATCCGAACAGGGCGGGACTGCCCCGCTGGCCGAGGTTCCCGGCCACCCAGTCGCTGGACTCCGCGCGCGGCGGGATCTCCCAGACCGATATGGCCGCCGGTCATCAATGCCGCTTCTGGGCGTCACGGACATGAGGATTCCACGATGGTCGGCGTATGGGGCGCGTCGGGCCGAGCCGGATCGTGGCCCGGCCGCCGAAACGCCGGCAGGGTCGGTGCCGGCCCCCATGGTCGACGCCGTCGCCGTCACCGTCGCGGTGGTGATCGGCGCGCTGAACCTCTGGCCTCGTTACGCGCGGGGAGCGGACACGTTCGCCAACGCCGACCTGGCGGCCGGGCTCGCCTGCTGCTCGGCCTTGGTGATGCGCCGCCGCCGGCCGGTCGGGCTGGCGCTGGTCGTCACGGCGGTCTCGGCCGTGTCCCTGGCGGCGGGCGGCGCGGCGTTCGTGGCGACGCTGTCGGGTGCCGTGCGGCGGCCCTGGCCCGTGGCGACGGGGATCGGCGCGCTCGGCGTGCTGACCGGGATGATCGCCGTGGCGCTGCATCCCCCTCCCGAGCTGCCTTACGCGGCGAGCGTTGCGATCATCGCCCTGCTGACCGCCGCGACGGTCGGCTGGGGGCAGGCGATCCGCGCGCGACGCCAGCTCCTGGCCTCCCTCGCCGAGCGGGCCCGCCGCGCCGAGAGCGACCGGCACCTCCGAGAGGTCGAGGCCAGGCGGCTGGAACGGGTACGGATCGCCCGCGAGATGCACGACGTGCTCGCCCATCGCATGTCCCTGCTCAGCGTGCACGCCGGCGCGCTGGAGTTCCGCCCGGACGCTTCACCGGAGGAGATATCGCGCGCCGCCGGGGTGATCCGCAGCGGCGTCCACCAGATGCTCGTCGACCTGCGCGAAGTGATCGGGCTGCTGCGCGAGGACCCGGTCGACGGCGCGGACGCCCCGCCGCCCTCGCTCGCCGGCGTGGCCGGGCTCGTCGAGGAGTCGCGGCGCGCGGGCGCACAGGTCACATTGGACATGGACGTCGGGAACGTGGATGCGGTGCCCACCCTGGCCGGACGCACCGCCTACCGGGTCGTCCAGGAGGGATTGACGAACGCGCGCAAGCACGCGCCGGGCATGCCGGTCACCGTCACCGTGCGGGGCGAGGCCGGGCACGGCCTGGAGGTCCAGGTCCGCCAGCCGCTGCCCGGCCCCGATCGCGGGAGCCCGGCGATCCCGGGGACCGGCACCGGCCTGACCGGGCTGTCCGAGCGTGCCACACTGGCCGGCGGGCGGCTGGAGCATGGCCCGGTGTCGGACGCCCATCTGCTGCGCGCGTGGCTCCCATGGGAGGCGTGATGCCGGAACCGATCAGGGTGTTGCTGGTCGACGACGAATGGCTGGTGCGGGCGGGCCTGGCCACCATGCTCGGCGGCGTCGAGGGGATCGAGATCGCCGGCGAGGCCGCCGACGGTGCCGCGGTGCCCGCCGCGGTGCGCGCCACCCGTGCCGACGTCGTCCTCATGGACATCCGGATGCCGGGGACCGACGGCCTGACGGCGACCCGCCTGCTGCGCGCCGCCGAGGGCGCCCCCGAGGTCATCGTCCTGACCACCTTCGACACCGACGAGCACGTTCTGCGCGCCCTGCGCGCGGGCGCCGGAGGGTTCCTGCTCAAGGACACCCCACCGACCGACATCGTGACGGCGATCCGCCGGGTGGCCGCCGGCGAGCCCATGCTCTCCCCGTCGGTCACCCGCAAGCTCATCACCCATGTCACCGGCCGGGACCACCAGACCCGCACGGCCGCCCGCACCCGGCTCGCCTTCCTCACCGACAGCGAGCGCCGGGTGGCAGAGGCCGTCGGCCGCGGGCTGTCCAACGCCGAAGCCGCCGCCGAGCTGTACATGAGCGTCACCACCGTCAAGTCGTACGTGTCACGCATCATGCGCAAGCTCGATCTGAACAACCGCGTCCAGATCGCCCTGCTCGTCCACGATGCCGAGTGAGCGTCGCAGTCTCACCGCGCTCGGAGCACCGCCCCACCAGCAGGCGTCGAGCCGTGCCCAGACGAACCCGCCACGGCTGCCGCTGAGCGGCCGGGCCGGTGCCACGAACCCAGCACCCGGCAGGTCGGGCTGTCTGTTGATCGGACGACCCCGGCCTCATGCGCATGGGTAGTGCGATGAGTTCGTTCGTGGACGGCCCCGATCCCGAGCTCAACAACAGGCCTCGACCGCCTGAGCCGCGCCAGACACCTGCCCTGCTGGGGGGCTAGCGCAGCCACCGCAAAGCTGCGTCAGCGGAATCCTCGGGGCTGCTGTTGAAGGCGATGGCTGCGTCGGGCGCGTGCTGCCGGACTAGGTTGACCACCTTCTCGAAGAATTCGAGCAACGGCTCGTGCTTGCGGATGCCGCCCCCGATCACCACGCAGACGTAGGCGCTGCGAGTCAGCGCCTCCACGATCGCTCCTTCGGGGTTCTCGTCGAGTGCCACTAGGCACAAGTCGGCCTCGATACCATGATCGTCAAAACGGGCCTGACCGCGTTCTACCGCCGCCTGGACCGGCTCCGGATCCCAACCCTGGATCTTGGCGGGATCGAGACCGATCACCAGTACTCGCGCCACTGTCACGCGTCCTCCTTCTCACGAAACGTTTCCACGCCAGCGCGGTGGTCGAAGGAGCTTGGGTCCATCAGCAGTGTCGATCTCCTCCAGGGGGCGCCACGTTATCCCGATCTTGCCACGCGCGAGACCACGCCGCTTAACCAGTAGTCCACACATGGGCTGGCACCAGGTGGGGCCAAAACCCGTCCGTAAGTGCGGCCACTTCTCGCGCCTGAAATCGCTTCGCAGCGCCTACGAACCGCTGATGCGTCGTGTCCGTGTTGCCGAGCTCGAAGACCCGCCCGCAGGCGCGGACCGAGCGCGGGCCGTCTACGAAACGAATCGATCGCTGTACGGCCTTGCAGGCCGGGGGTTCCGGGACGGGAATGACCTTGAGGTCCGTTTTGGGCAGGAGCTCGGAGACGGCGCCGCAGGCGGTTCCACCGTCCGTGGGCGGCAGCCCTAGGGGGCCCAGAGGCGATCGCGAACTAGGAGGAATGCAGTGGAAAGATCCTGATCGGTAAGTACGAAGGGTCGATCTACGAGGAAGGTGACGGCTGGACGGGTGCCATCTCGCTCGGCTTCGCTTCGAGCGGCAAGCGCAAGCGGCTCAAGAGGAAGGCTCGACGGACCCACCGGCAAGCTTTCAACGCGGCCCCTGTAAGGAGTCCACTCGATCCTCAAGCGCTCGATCCGGCATGCGCAGGCCCGGGGCAAGATCGCGCGAAACGTGGCGGAACTCGTCACGACGCCTCGCGGGAGGGCCGGGCGGCCGAGCAAGTCGCTCACGCTCGCCCAGGCCAACGCCGTCCTGGACGAGGCCGAGTCGTCCCCGCTACACACGTGGCGCTGAGCCTGATGGTCGGCATCCGCACCGAAGAGGCACGCGCTCTGCAATGGGCGCATGTCATCGCCTGGGACGAGGGGAAGAGAGGTTCCGGTCGGTGAGCGAAGCCGGCTTCGATCACGACAGGTTCGCCCTGTACGTGTGGCGCTCCGTGCGGACCCACGGCGACACCAAAACCAAGAAGTCCCGCCGCACCCTCGAGCTGCCCGCACAGGCGGCGGACGCCCTGCGCAGGAGTGACAGGGGGGCGCCGCTGGAGACGATCGCCGACCTGGTCGGGCACGCCGGGACGGCCGTGACCGAGAAGGTCTACCGGCACCAGCTGAGGCCGGTCATCACCAAGGGCGCCGAGACCATGAACACGGTCTTCGGTCAGAGCGAGTCCGCGTAAGTCTGGGAGCGGTTGCTCCCCCGTTTGGCTCCCGGAGGGGCCTCAAGATCGAAAAAGGCCTCGGAATGATCTCCGAGACCTAATCTGACCTGCTACAACGGGGTGGGCGATACTGGGTTCGAACCAGTGGCCTCTTCGGTGTGAACACGATCAATCAAGGCCGGCCCAAGCGACTTCTCGACATCACCGCAGGTCAAGTGACCTCCTTCGGCACACCACAGCGCAGCTCAGGGAAGATCAGGCCCGCTGCGCTCTCCCATAAACAGCGCGCTGCTTCCATCGATGGCCCGTGACCCACCGTGGCCGACCGCCCAGAGGGCTCACGCGACAGCCCACCGAGCCGACGCTGCTCGATGGGCACCCAGCGGTGTCAGGTAGACCAGCGATTTCCGTCCGGCACGGCGGAGGCTCAATAGCCGCTGGACGTTCGGAGCAATGGGGGCGGTCCGAACGCCGACGCCGGACGCGACCTTCCCGAGAGCGGCTTCGGTGAACGGGCTCACCCGACAGCGCGGCCCGGAAGGCACTCCCCCGGTGGGCGCAATGGCGGAAGCGCGGGGCCGCCCAGCCCGGCGCCGGCCGTCGCAGATACCAGGAGGAAATCGCGGAAGCTGATCCGGTTAGCGATCTGGGACGCCAGGAGGACAGTTTTCTTCGGAGGCGAAGCTGCTTACTCAGCCGATACCTTTACATTGTAGATCAAAATAATCCGGGGTCCGGCCCTCGCCGTCAGCCGCCGTTCGACTGTTGCTGCGCTCACCCAGGACGAGCACTCTGACGGAACAGCGCGGCATCGGCTCAGGCGGGTCGGAGCCGGCCGACGCTCCCACGGAGTAGGCGCCTGAGCGGGCACACGACCCCGCTCAGGCGCGATGACCCGCGGCGCGGCATTGGGCAGGACCTGATCCCCACACCCTCACGGTGATGGTGGCGGTCAGTGTCCCGCTGTGGCGCGCAGGGCGGAGGCGAAGGTGCGCAGCGCCCTGCGAGCGGCCGGCTCGGACGGGCGTGATTGCAGGACGACGCTACGGGCGGGCAGCGGGGGGAGGCCGAGTGATTCGCCCATGTCCATGGTGCCGGGTGGGGCCACGCGCGGGCTGAGCGCCGCCACGGCCAAGCCTGCTGCCGCGGCCGCACCGATGGTCGCGATGCCGCCGCCCACGAACACCTCTTGCCAGGCGATGCCCGCTTCGTTCAGCGCGGTCACCGCCATCTCGTGCACATGGCATGACTCGGCCTGCAGGGCGAGGCGCAGAGGCTCGCCGGAGCGGTGTTCGAAGTCGGATGAGGCCATCCAGCCGAAGGGCTCCTCCATCAGGACTTCACCGTCGGTGCGGCGGCCCTCGTGGCGCAGCACGATGGCTGCGTCCAGCGCACCGCTGTCGAACAGGTCAAGGAGCTCCCATGAGCTGGCGATTCTCACCTCCAGCGTCAGGTCTGGCTCTGCTCGCCCCATCTGGCGCAGGAGGTGGGGCAGTTCGGCGCCGACGACGTGGTGGCTCATGCCGATCGACAGGCGTTGCCGCTGGACGCCGAACGAGCCCAGCGCGCCCGCGTGGGCGGCCAGCAGTTCACGTGCGGGGCCGAGGAAGGCGGCGCCGTCTTGCGACAGGCGGACCAGGCGGGGCGTACGGTCCAGCAGGCGGCGGCCCAAGGCGTCCTCCAGCCGCTTGATCTTCAGGCTCACGGCGGACTGCGTGGAGTCCATCGCCTCCGCCGCGCGCGTGAAGCTCTTCATCTCAGCGGTCAGCACGAAGGCCTGCACAGCGTCCAGGGCGAGCATCTTCATCGTCACACCGAATCATTGGGATACTTAATGACTGAAATATCCTAAGATGACTTTTATGAATGATCAAGTGGTGGCTACGCTGCGAACCGTCCCGAGGAACGGAGCCAGACCATGCCCTTGGTCCAAGTGTCGTTGCGGCGCGGCAAGTCCGCCGAGTACCACCAAGCACTCTTCGACGGCGTCTACCACGCCATGCGTGAGACCTTCGACGTGCCGGAAGACGACCGCTTCATGACGATCACCGAGCACGACAGCAGCACCTTCAGCGTCAGCCCCACCTACTACGGTGTCGAACGGAGCGACGAGGTGGTCATCATCCGGATCACCGCCAGCAACACGCGCGACCTCGCCCAGAAGCAGGCGCTCTACCTGCGCATCGTCGACCTCTTGCAGGCGAACCCCGGCGTGCGCCCCGAAGACGTGTTCATCAATCTTGTGGAGGTACTGCCGGAGAACTGGTCGTTCGGCAATGGCATCGCGCAGTACGCGGTGCAGCAGGGCTGAGGGGAACGGTTCGCTTTTCCGATGACATGTGATGGCGCCTTCGCCGATCGGGGACAGTTTGGTGCCCAGGCGGGTCTCATACGCACCTTGCGGTGGCGTCAGCGCGTCACCGACAGGTCCTCGTGGCTCGCGATGGCGCCCACCACGAATCCGGCTGCCGCGCCTGCGACGGCCGCGACGACGGCGGGCCAGGGACTGGGGAGCACGATCAGGAGCTTGGTCGGCCCATCCGAGGCAGCCAGGACTGGACCACCGCCCAGGAGTCGCTGAGTGCCTGTTCAAGAACGCCCCGCCGGCATCCCCGGGTTCGTGGTCGTCCCGCGCCGCTGGATGGTCGAGCGCACCCTGTCCTGGTTGGTGCGCGCCCGCCGCAACGTCCGCGACTACGAACTTCTCCCCCAGCGTTCCGAAGTCCACCTGACCTGGGCAGCGATCACCTTGATGACCCGCCGCCTCACCCGGTCGACCCCTCGCTGACCCGCCCCGGCGACCGCCCATGGCAGCACCCGGTCGGCCAGCGGCAGGCTCCAGCGCCGCCCGGCGCAGGCCCGGACGGCCCCTCCTCCGACACGGGCGGCCTGCGATGGAGCCCATGGACCGCCGGTCTGCCTATGTCGGCCGCGCCGGGTGGTATTCCGGTTGTCCGGCCGGCCGGTACACGTGCACGCCCTGTCCGAGAAGCACGGGTACGACCAGCAGCGTCAGTTCGTCGACGAGGCTGGCGGCGAGCAGTGAGCGGATCAGGGTCGCGCTCCCGTGCACCTGGATCTCGCCCGATGACGATTTCTTCAGTTCCCTGATCGCCGCGGTCGCATCCCCGCGTCGGCGGGTCCGGGACGGCGTCGTAACGATGCCGCTGTCCAGCGGCTCCGGGGCGTGGGGGGCCTTCACACAGGTGCATCCACCAGCGCCTGGGAAGCCGATCAGGCAATGGATCCACCCGGGCTGAGACTGGTTCTACGTGATCGCCGGACGGATGCGGCTCCTCATCGGCGAGGACGAGCTCATAGGCGACGCCGTCGAGTTCGACACGCGCGTGCCACACGGCTTCGGCAACCCCGGGCCCGAGGTCCTCGAAGTGCTCTGCACGTTCAACCCCGACGGAGCGAGGCTGCACAGCCGGGCAGTCGAGCCGGGAGAGACACCTGACATTGCCGGCTGAATATCCGGCCGCGCTCCGCACGACCATCGACGGGCTGCGGGCCGCCGGCGTCTCCTGGACCGACATCGCCGAGACATGCGGAATCTCCGGCCGCGACGCCCACAGCCTCGCGACCGCGCTCCCGGCCGGTGCCGTCCAGCCCCTCAAACCGGGTGGGGAGCATGGGACGGCCCTCTACGCCCACGTCGTCCAGATCAGCGACGACCGCGAGGACTGGACGGCAGAGCACGGCGGCTCGACGGGCAGCGCGCACTTCGACGGCGACCACCAGGACCTGGCGGACACGCTCCTGGCCGACCGGCTCAATGAAGCGAAACGCCAAGGCGGCCACGCCCGCTATATACGGGTCGTGGTGTGGGAGGGCGACCGGCCAGGCCACATCAGCTCGGCCACCGCCGTCGCAGAGCCCGCACACCGAGCCACCGGCCAGGACTTTCCGGCCGGGCGCTCCCAGCAGCTCGGTCAGCAGACCACCTCGCAGCGGGCGGCGCCCCAGCGTGTCGGGAAGGGCGCCCAGGCGGGCAAGCGCCTCGGTCTCCTCCACTCCTCTGACGAAGGTCAGACAGAAGATCTCACCGAGCGACTCGCCCCACTCGACGTCCTCGTCCGTCATCTTGAGCATGGCTCCTCCGGAGCCGGTCGCGCTCGTCCACCGCGACCTGGCCCGCCCCGTCGTCGAGCGACCCGTCGAGCGTCCCGACCCGCTCGATGGCCTGCCGCCGGGCGCCCGAGCACCTGCGGTCGTGGACGGTCGTTCCGGTACCGGACTAGCGGCGGTCGGCATCGGCCGAAGAAGCAGAAAGGGATTGCGTGACACGTGTGCGGGCGGAGGACATCGGGCCGCTCGGCGAAACGCCCCCGTCATCTTCACCCACCCCGGGCCTGGCGGATCCCCGTGCGATCGAGGACGCCGCCGCCGGGTTCACCGGCTGGGCGCGTCCAGCATCAAGGCCACGCTCGCCCGCCCACTCCGGTCAATGCTGCGTGGAGTTCGGCCCGCGCGGCGAATGAGTCCGGCGTCCGCCTCCAGCGTCTTCAGCCGGTCTATGGTCATTTCGTCGGAAACGTGCGGGAGGTCCGGGTGGCGGTAGGGCGGGTTCTGGCGGCGGGCGTGCTGGCGGGTGGGATGCTGACAGCGTGCGGGCCGGGAGGCTCCGAGTCGTTGCTGGACGGGCCGACCCTGGTGGTGGGGGTGCGGCCGGACCTGCCGGGGCTGGGGCTGCGGCGACCGGACGGCCGGTTCGAGGGGTTCGACATCGATGTCGCACGGTACGTGGCGGACCGGCTCGGGAAGAAGGTGCGGTTCGTCCAGGTGCTGGCGTCTGAGCGGATCACGGCGCTGACGTCGGGGCGCGCCGACCTCGTCCTCGCGACCCTGTCGGTCACGCCCGAACGCAAGACGCAGATCGCGTTCGCCGGGCCGTACTACATGTCCTACCAGGACGTGCTGGTCCGGGCGGACGAGCGCGGCGTCAAGGGCGTCCGGGACCTGACCGGGCGCCGGTTCTGCGCCGTCGAGGGAGCCGACCCCATCCAGCGGCTGCTGGCGGTGCGCGGGATGACCGCCAGGACCGTCCCCGCCAAGAGCTATGACCAGTGCATGAACATGATCAAGGGGCGCACGGTGGACGCGATCACGACGAACGACGTCATCCTGGCCGGCCTCGTCCGGCGGGAGGGCCGCGGGTATCGGCTTGTCAACGCGCGGATCAGCGAGCAGAACACCGGCATCGGGCTCCGCCGCGGCGACGTCGAGGGGTGCGAGGCGCTGAACCGGGCGATCACCCGCATGTATCAGGACGGGACGGCGGCGAGGTTGATGCATCGGTGGTTCGGCGGCACCGGGCTTGACCTGTCGATCATCGAGGTGCCGCAGTTCGAGGGGTGCGTCTAGGTGTACTGCCCAGGCAGGTTGGTTGAGGTTGTGTGACGACACGGTGTGAATGTGCGTGAAGGGTGAAGGCCTCCGGTTGTGGAGTGGCGTGGCGGGCCCCGGACCGCCGCTGACCGGACCGCCCGCTGCGCTGCGGAGTTGTCGGATCGGATCGCCGGGGGCGGGCACGGCGATCCGATCCGGCCGCCGCCCGCGTTCTCAGCGAATCCGTCATCGCGATGTGCGAAGGAGGCGATCGGGGCCAGGATTCAGGCGGCGCGGGCAGCATGGGGACGTGCTGATGTCCGGACACCGGTGGGCGCGCGGCGTCGCAGACGCGGCCTGCCGCCTGGCGGCCGCTGCGATCCGGCTCGCGGAGCTGGTCGCCGCGCATGCAACCCATGTCGCCGACTACCACCGCGCCCGCGTGGTGGTTCGTCGCGCGCCGACGCCCCCGGCGCCATCGGACGCCTTTCCCTGGGACAGGGTTGCCGCACACGCCCGCAGCGTCCACAACCTCCCGGAAGAGATCAGTTCTCGCGTGTCCAGGCGGGCGTGATCCGCACCTCGCGGAGGCGCCAGCCCGCCGGCGTCCGGGCTGCGGTGAAGTGCTGTCGCAGGCCGCCGGTGAAGTGGGGTGCCTGACCGTCGCGGTAGTAGTACACGGTCGAGTTCGCCGAGACGGCTGCCTGGTCGCCGTCGAGGTCCACCAAAAGGTCAGTGGTCGTGTGCTGGGCGTGCTGCCCCTCGACCTCACTCCGTCGCATGAAGCCGACGACTTTGTCGATGCCGCAGAGTTCGCCCCCGCGCGGCGAGTGCACCGCCACGTCGTCGGTGAAGACGGTGTCCGCATCCTCCCACCGTTTCTCGTCGAGCAGGAGCGCGAAGCGGGTGAGCAGGTCGGCGATCTCGATACGGTCGCCGATCAGATCATTGGTGGACATGACTTCCTCTCTCGTTCCAGAGGGCGGCGATGTTGTGTTCGTGCCGGTTGGCGGGTTTGGAGGAATCAGGGCTCAGGGGACGGCCAGCACCGCCTTGGCCCTGTCCAGGACGGTGCCCAGGACGCGGCCTGCGACGGCCAGATCCTCGGCCGGCAGGTCCCCCCACAGTCCCTGGGTGATCGGGCCGATCGCGGCGCGGACCTGCGTCCAGCGCGTCTGCCCTTCGTCGGTGACCTGGACGCGGCCGTCGCCGCCGTCGCGCAGGAACCCTGCAGCGGTCAGTTCGGCGATGCGTTCGGTCACGGACGCCTGGCTGAACTGTGTGGCGCCGCTGACGCGGCGGATGAGCTCGGCTCGGTCGATGGCCCCGCCGCCGACCACGGTCATCGTGAGGGTCACCCACTGGGGCTCGGTGATGCCCGTCCCGGCCAGCTGCCGGTCCAGGATCGCGTTGAGCGCCTTCTCGGTCTGGCCGATGAGCGCGGTACCGAAGGCCGGGGCCGTGGTCGTCATGATGACCTCCATCACGTTTCCGAAACTAACGTTCGGGCGACTAACGTTTGCGTCGTGAACGAAGTTACATCGTTAGTCGGACTAACGCAACCAGGTAGGATCGGTTTCATGACCAGCAGAGCCGAACCTGCGGACATGCCCAACGAGGGCGAGATCAAGACGCCGGACAGACTGCGCCGACGGGCCAGTCGCCTGCTGTCACAGGTGTCCGGGCACTCGGACCGGCTGATAACCGAGGGGCTGGCCCACGCGGACGCCCGCAAGTGGCACTACGCCGTGCTCGCCTCGTTGCAGGAGTACGGCCCTGGCAGCCAGGCGACGCTGAGCCGGCGCACCGGTATCTACCGCAGCGACATGGTCGGCGTCCTCAACGAACTGGCCGAGCGCGGCCTTGTCGAGAGGGCGCCCGACCCCGACGACCGCCGCCGCAACGTCATCACGATCACCGCCCAGGGCCGCCGACACCTGCGCCGCCTCGACAGGGTCCTGGACGACCTCCACGAAGAGCTGCTCGCCCCGCTGCTCCCCGCCGAACGCGACCAGTTCGTGCAACTACTCACCCGCCTACTGGACCACCACACCCAGCAGGCGCCCCCAAGCCCCTGACCCCAACAGGGCTCGCCCGCCTGCGAAGAAGAGCGAGGGCCGGGGTCGTGACGGCCGCGGGCCGAGTTCGATGTCCAGGTCGGCGGCGAGATCTGGGAGCACTCCGCCGACGAGGTCCGCGGCGACATCGTGCGAATCGCCGACACGGTGCGCGACATCCTGCGCCGCTCCGACGAGGGGGATCGACTGCCGAGCGAGGTGGCGGCCGAGATCGTCGCGGAGCGGCTCGCCGCAGCGCCGTCTGGATCGACCGAGGGAGTCCGTGCATGACCGAGTTGCTCGGCCGTCCCGGCGTCATACTCCCGAAGCTGACCCCAGCCCCAAGGCCCTCCGCTCGGGTCCATGCGATGAGCCCCAAGGTAGGGCGTCCACGTAGGTCACGGCCGTCTCAGAACCGTCTGTCAGAACGCCGACGTTGCGAGAGGAGTTCTGCGAACGGCGACCTGCGAGAACGCCTTGCCGGACGTACGACGCGCTGACCTCGCGCAATCGACCGTTTGTCAGAGCACCCACCGTGACGACGGTTACACGGTCTTCTTGTGGCCTCGTTCGCGGTGGGAGAAGGGTGATCTCCCAATTTCCTCCCACCGGGCCACCGGTGGCCGACCCCGGAGCCACGAAGCCGCCCCATGCGAGCGAGGTTGCGCGCTGCCGGTTCGGAACCCGTGACCTCTTCGGAGCTGCGACAACGCCAAAGAGGCCTGCTCTTCATACGAGCAAGCCTCTGACCTGGCAAAACGTGGGCGATACTGGGTTCGAACCAGTGGCCTCTTCGGTGTGAAGCAAAGCAGAGAAGTCGATCTGGGTCGATCCGAGTCGAACGGGGAACCTCTCACCTGCACAAACGCCCTGACTACGTCGCGTTGAGTCGATCGGGGCCTGACTGCGGGGGCTCCCAAAATTGGCTCCCGCAGCTCCCCGACTGCAGGAAAGGGGCCCGTGCTCTTCCGGAAGCCGCCACCCTGGAGACACGTGACCCACGGTGACCCCTACCCGTAGGCTGAGCGAGCCGAAGCCAATCAAGGTCCGTGGTCGAGAAGCAACCGCGGAAGGTCGGCGGGGTCGACGCCGGCCCGTTCCAGGAGCTCCCGCGCTGCCGCCGGCGTCCGCTCGAGGGGCACCGGCCCGGCGACGAGACCGACCCTGGGCGGTCCCTCGCCACCGATCAGCCGTGACTCCGGTGTGGCCGACGGCGGGACGCGGTACACGCGCCATCCCGGCCACATGGCGCGTGAACCGGCGACGGCGAGGTGGGGCCGCTGCCACGCGACGAAGGTCCAGCGGCCGTCCGCGACGGCGTGCACGAGGGCGGTCTCCAGGTGCCGTCCGAGGAGGGTGGCGACGCGGGCCGCGACCGGGACCGGGTTGCTGAACTTCCCGGCGACCCGGTGGATCCCGTCGTCTGATTCCAGCGTCAGTTCCTAGGGCGAGCGGCGTGCCGCGCCCGTCGGTCAGCACGTGGTGCTCAGAGCCTGGCTGGCCCCGGTCGACCGGGCTCTGACCGGTTTGGGCCGCCCCTAAGCGCGCGGACGGGCGAGCTGTCGATCACCGCCCTGGACCAGTCCAGCTGCCCGCGGCGTGCAGTTCCTCCAGCAGCAGCCGGTGCAGCCGCTCCCACATTCCGGCCTGGCGCCATTCGGCAAGTCGGCGCCAGCACGTCATGCCCGAACCGAACCCCAGCTCCTGGGGCCGGAACTCCCACGGGATCCCGGTGTGCAGCACGAACAAGATCCTGCACAGCACCTTGCGGGCGTCCAACCGCTTACGCCCAGGGTGGTGTTTGCGGCGCTCGACCTTCGGCAGCAGCGGCTCGATCCGCTCCCACAGGCTGTCGGCCACGATCCACGGAGGTTCCTCACCCTTGCGCACCCGCCCACACCACCCCCCGACATCACACCATGTCGCATCATATGCACATTCTGTTACGATCTCTAAGGGGCAGCCGCTCGCAGGAGCGGCTCGGCCCTTAGGTCTGGTTCGTGGTGGTGTGTCGGCGTCGTGAACGCTGGCGACTCAGGCCGCGGGCGGGGCAATGTGCCGGTGGGTGTCCGGGCGCCGGATGGCTCACGCGCCTGATCGACGGCGGGCTCTGCTTCTCACTCGATCTGAGCCATCGCATACTAGAACCTCCGCAGTGGCCCGTGTCGTCGATGCAGGTCTGGCGGCCCTGCTCCCAGTCGTCGGTGAGGGCGGCTGTGGCGCAGCCCCCCGCCAGGCGTAGCCCGATGAAGATCACGATCGGGTTTCGGGAGGCAACCTGGTCGCCGGGCCGGGCGTCCTGATCAACGCTGATCACCGCGCCCACCCAAGGGACACTCGTGCTTCGTATCGCCACCACCGGGATGACGACCGTCCTCATCCTCGGCACATTAACGGCCGCTCCCGCCCTCGCCGACGGGACGGCGTCCATCGCGCTCGCCGCCCAGGCCGCTTCCGTCGACCCCGACAACCCCACGACCACGATCACCGGGAAGGTCGCCGCAGCGGACGGAACCCCCGCCGCGAGCATCCCGGTCGACCTGTCCACGAACACCGGATGGGGCTCGGTCGACGACGCCACCACCGCCGCCGACGGCACCTTCACCGCGACGCTGAGGCCCAACGGGGCGAGCGACTCGGTGAGCGTCTGGGCCGATGTGCCGTCGCTCGGACTCCACTCCGACACGGTGACCGTCCAGGTCGTCCATGGGAAGACGCAGACGACCCTGATCGGGAGCCGAGCCGGCCTGGACGAGGGCCAGCCCCTCACCCTCAGCGGTCAGGTCACCTACCAGGGCAGGCCGCTGTTCGGACGGACGGTCGTCATCGACCCCGCCGTCGACCCGTCCCGCTGCACCACCCCCATGTACACCTTCCGGGCCAGCACGGACGCCGAAGGCCGGTTCAGCAGCACCATCAAGCCGTCCTGCACCGCGACCTATGTCGCGCGGTCACAGGCGGCCGGTTTCTACGAAGGCTCCACTGCGGCCATCCCCGCGGTCAGCGTCCGCCCGGCCACGAAGACCTCGCTGTCGGCGATCATGGACGCCTACGGGCGTTTCCGGGCGCAGGGCACCCTGTACGCGGCCTCCGCCGGCGGAGACGTGAACGGCAAGCAGGTGCTCCTCGAATACTCCCCCAACGGCCGCACCGGCTGGCAGACCGTCCGCCGGATGAAGACCAGCTACGGACAGTTCAGCGCCTCGTTCAACGTGAACAACTCCGGCTACTGGCGGGCTCGCTTCGCCGGGGACACCACCGCGGCCCCCTCCGTCAGTTCCGTGCGCAAGACATGGCGATGGTCGACCAAGATGTCCAAGCTGAAGGCGTCCTCGACCAAGGTCCGCAAGAACCGCTACATCACCGTCTCCGGGACCCTGAGCCGCTACTACAGCAGCAAGAACCGTTTCGGCGCGTTCCCCGGCCAGAAGGTGCGCATCATCTTCCGGTTCCGCGGCAAGAAGACCTGGTACCACGTCAAGTGGGTGAAGACCAACAGCAAGGGCCGCTACACGGCCAAGGTCCGCGCCTACGGCGACGGCTACTTCGCCGCCACTTTCGCAGGCACCAGCGACACCTGGGCCGCCGGCACGCCCAATGACCGCTACGTCAACACCTACGCCGTCCCGTCCCCCAGCGGCCGGTCCGGCCCACCGCCCGTCATGACCGTTCTCCCGTGGCGAGGCGACCAGTAGCCATCGCGTCAGGCCACAACCGCCGCTGACCGGCGGGGGACGTCCCACCCCGGGCCTTCCTCCGTCGGTCTGCGGTCGGCCCTGTCCCGCGCGCCTGACCCGCCACCAGTCACCTGTCGACCGCGAGTGGTCGGGCCTGGACCGCTGCCGCTTCCATACCGACGCGCCCTGATCCCGCGCGCCCACGCACACCGCAGACGATCACGAGACCGACATCCCTCCCGCAGATGAGGATCACGAGTGGAAGATGATCTTCTTTAGCGTGGAATCGACGGCTCGGGACACCCATCCTCCTGGCTGGTCAGGGAGTTTCGTCAGCACCCCGAGATCCGATACCACGCCGGCGAGCAGCCTGGGGTGAGGCGGCTGGCGTCGGTGAGGTTCACCTTGAAGGGCGCCGACACCTCGCCCAGGACGGCTGCGACCGGGCGCCCACGGTCGTTGTAGCGGATGCTCAGCCCGGCATCCCGGACAGCGCGCTGCGCACGTTCCCATTCCTGTTGCGATTCCGGCACGACACTGGGGTCGAGAGCGTGAGCGGCCGTCATCTGCTGGCGTGCGGCGTCCAGCCACGCCGCCGCGATGCGGGCGATGCGCTCCTCGCTGCTGGCCGCCGGGTCGAACAGTCGGCAGGTGCGCACGGCGCCCTCGTGGACGATGCGTGACAGCGACACGCTCGGCCAGGTCAACACCGGTTCCCCTGCCAGTGTCCGTTCGATCGCGATGACGTGGTTGAGGATGTTGCTCAACGCGAGCTGAACATTCAACTCCGCCCGCCGCAGCAGCCGACGGCGCGCCGATCGGAACTGCCGGTCGGAGCGGACGACCCATGAGCGCGATCACGGTGATGGTCAAGGGCCAGCGCACCGGCCGCGAGCAGCGTGACGCTCCTGAGGCCCTGCGGCGAGCAGCAGCGTCAGCACCGCAGGTCTCCGAACGTTAGGGAGACGCCGGCCATCCACTGCTGCCCTGCGGGGGGCTCGGAGCTGACACGTGCTCATGTCATCGTGCCGGCTACCCCTTTGGCATCACCTCCTCTGGGTGATGCCAAACGCCTGCGGCCTTGACGAGCGGCCAGGTGCCAAAGCTTGCGCCGTTGGCCGCTTGTGCTGCCTCCCGAGTGGCGCGGGACACGAAAGGAGCAGGCCTGGACGCAGCACCGGACGTCTGGCGCGCGATGGACGGCACCGACGGGCCGACGGCACTCCGATCTCTGGCGCGGGCGAGCGAGGAGGTACTGACCTTCATGTCCGAGGCCGCGCTCCGGTCACCCCTGATCCGCCGCTGAGGCCAACGGATGGGGATCTCCCCGGCGCGGTGAGCTCCGCGGCTTTCTTTCCATACTCATGGTTTTTCCATAGATAAGGGCAAAGCTGCCGCTAGCTATCGTTATTTACAAATTTGTCGCGTTTGTATTTGCGTGAGCCTCTCGCGAGTGGGAGGAGCCGTCATGGACAAGGCGCGGGCGCAGGGGACGGCTCCCGGTCGCGAGCGGCCGAGAGTGTCATCGCCTGTCCCCAGGACGAAGGTGTCGGTTCCCGACCGGCATAGCTGGGTCATCACCCGCAGCCGCCTGATGGAGCGGCTGGAGAAGGGGACTCGGGGCCCGCTCACGGTCGTGACGGGGCCGCCCGGTGCGGGCAAGTCGATCCTGACGGCCTCCTGGGCGGCGACGGGCCGCAGACCCGGGCCGGTCGCCTGGATCTCCCTGGACGAGACGGATCATCGCCCGGAGGTGTTCTGGGATCTGGTGGTCGCGGCGCTGGAGCAGGCGGGCGTGGCCGACATCCCGCGGCGTTCCGTAGGAGGGCATGAGATCTTCTGCGCGCAGCTCGCGTTCGCCCTCTCCGGCCGTGCGGCTCCCGTTGTCCTGGT
Source organism: Actinomadura sp. NPDC049753 (assembly GCF_040674655.1). Taxonomy (NCBI): domain Bacteria; kingdom Bacillati; phylum Actinomycetota; class Actinomycetes; order Streptosporangiales; family Thermomonosporaceae; genus Actinomadura; species Actinomadura sp. NPDC049753. Next base: position 73,581 of record NZ_JBFARL010000001.1, read on the forward strand.
GCTCGACGACTTTCATCCGCCGCCGGGCTCCGATCTCGTCCGTGACGTGCCTCGCCTCCTCAAGGCGGCGGGCCCGGTGCTGCGGCTCGTTCTGGTGTCCCGGAGCGACCCGCCGCTGCCGTTGCATCGCTACCGGCTGACCGGTGAGCTGGTCGAGATCCGTGGCGGGGATCTGGCGTTCGACGTGGGCGAGGTGCGCGAGCTGCTCGCCCATCATGGGGTGCGGGTGACGCCGGCCTCGGTCGGCGCCTTGTGCGAGCGTACCGAGGGATGGGCCGCGGGCCTGCGGTTGGCCGCCATGACGATGGAGGCGTATCCGGATCCGGACGGGTTCGCGGCGGCGTTCGCCGGTGACGGCCACGCCGTCGTCGACTACCTCGTCGCGGAGGTGCTCGACGCGCAGCCCGCGGCGGTCCGCCGGCTGCTGCTCCGGCTTAGTGTCGCGGAGCGCTTCGACGCGGAACTGGCGGTGGAACTGGCCGGGCCGGAGGGGGGAGAGCTTTTTGCGGCCATGGTCCGCGAAAACGCCTTCATCGTCCCTCTGGAGCACGGGTGGTACCGCTATCACGCGGTGCTCGGCACGGCACTGCACCTCACCCTTCGTCACGAGCATCCGGCGGACGTGGCTCCACTTCATCGGCGTGCGGCGGAATGGTTCAGCCGTGCGGGGCTGCTGGAGGAGGCCGTCGGGCAGGCAGTGCTGGCCGGGGACCTGCCCTACGCGTCCCGGCTGACGGTCGACGGGCTGGCGATCGGCCGCCTGCTCGGCCTGTCGCACGGTCGGTCGTTCGCCGGGCTTCTCGCTGACGTCCCGGACCGCGCGGCGACGGGGGAGCCCGAAGCGGCGCTCGTGGCCGCCGCGGTGTGCCTGGACCGAGGCGATGACGATGCCTGCGCCGAGCACCTGGCCAGAGCCGAACGCCTGCTGGCGGGCCTGCCGGACGACCGGGCGGTCCCGGCACGGCTGACGGCCGGACTGGTCAGGCTGGTGGCCGCATGCCCCGCGCGGCCCGAGGAACTGCGTGATCTGGTCGAGGACCTGGACCGGATGCTGGCCGCCCTTCCGCGGACGCGGCCGCGCGAAGTGCAGGCGCTGGTCCGCTACGCGCACGGGCTCTTGGAGTTGCACGCCGGGCGCCCAGGACACGCGGAAGAGCAGTTCAGGCGCGCCCTGCCGGCCGCGGAAGAGGGTGGAGATCTTCAGCGTCGCCGCTGCCTGGGCGCCCTTGCGCTGGCGGAGGCGCTCAAGGGCGGCTTCCGGTGGGCGTCCCATCTGACGACCCGGGCGGGACAGCTGCCCGAGCTCTCCACCAGTCCCGGCGGGCACCGGGCCGCGGTCGTTCATCTCGCCTGCGCCTGGGTGGCGCTGGAGGACGCCCGCTTGGAGGAGGCGCGGGACGAACTGCACAAAGTTCGCGTGTCCGACGACTCCTCCCGGGGTGGTCTCCTCGCGAGCCTGCACGATCTGCTCTCCGCGCGCCTGGACTTGGCAGCCGGCCGGCCTGATCGGGCCCTGAAAGCGCTGGACGGCATCGGTGAGGACGTCGCCTGGCCATGGCTGCGGCGCCGGATCCGGCTGGCCGAGGCCGAGGCGCATGTCGCGGAAGGCAGGGTGGCGGACGGGATGGAGGCCGCCAGGGACGCTGGGGGCGCCGCGGGAGCGGTCGCGCTCGCCCGCGCCCACCTGCACGAACGGCGACCGGGGGCGGCGTCGCGCGCGGTCCGCCCGGTGCTGGCGGAGTCCTCCGCACCCGCCGCGGTACGGCTTGAGGCGTGGCTGCTGGACGCGTGTCTGGCCTACGGCGAGGACGATCGTACTCGGGGCCGCCGTTCGCTTGAGCGTGCGCTGCGGCTGGGCGAACGCGAGAAGATCAGGCTGCCCTTCGCTCTCGCCCGCGACTGGCTGTTCCCCGTGCTGCGGCAGGACCCGGAACTGCTGCGGCCGCACCGGCGGCTCATCGAGCCCATCGGCCCGGTGCCCGGCCCCGAACCCGGCCAAGCCCCGGATCCAGCCGTAGTCGGCACGCTGAGCGAACGGGAACGGGAAGTGCTGACACTGCTCTCCCAGATGCTGACGACGGACGAGATAGCCGAGGAAATGTGCATCTCGGTGAACACCGTGAAGACGCACCTGAAGAGCATCTATCGCAAGCTTGCGGTGACACGCCGGGGCGAGGCCGTGCGCCGCGCGCACCGGTACCGGCTGCTGTGACCTCGATCCGGGGCCACCGCACGGTGATGAGGGGACCCGGGCTTACGCCGGCACCCGGCGAACTTCGATCAACTCGAACCCGAGCGCCTGGATCCGTTCCAGGATTCCGTAAAGGGCCGCCTGGTCCAGCCCCCGGCCGCGCATCACGGTCTCACCGGGCCGGAAGGTGATGCTGAGGTCCTCGAAGGCGAGCCGGAACGAGTCGCCGAGCCGTCCGCTGATCCTGATCTCGTAGTCACACGTCATCTGCCGCGTGCCGTCACCCGGCTTGGCCACATCGCCTCCTCTCCGTCCGCCCGGCGTGGCGCAGCATACGCAGGCGCGGCCATGGGCGGGAGCTGATCGGTCACCCCTGGGAGCGACGATCCTGCAATCCGGGAGACGCCGCATCCTCCCGGGCGGGTGAGTTGGCTGCGGCCGGTCAGTGCGTTCATCCGCCGCGGGTGAGTCACCGGAAGACGAACGCCGCGACGCTGGCCTGGTCGAATGGGGGAAACAGGTGTCATCGGAATTGAGAGGTCATCGCACCGGTGACGGGCATCTCGGGCAGCGCTGGCTCGCGGGCGATGGGCCGGTGATGCCGCTCTCCGGTTGCAGGCGGCACCGGTGGCGAAAGATCCGGGATGCGCGGCAGCGGACGATCGCGGTGACCTGGCTCGACGACGCCGAGACGGTGGACCTCGGCACTTTCCAGGCCGCGGTGGAGCTGGCCGAGCGATGCGCGGACTCGGGGGCGAAAGTCGAGCACGCGCTGGGGACGACCGGTGCCCGCCTGGATGACGCCTGGTGCCGATTCCTGGCTGAGCGGGACGTCCTGGTCGGACCGGTCCCGGAGGGCACCATCGATACCAACGGCCGCGAGACGGGCTGCGCGGTCGGCCGCCGGCCGGCCGGAACCGCCCGGCTGTTGCGACGGCACGGCGTGGACTGCAACCTGCTGTACCCCGTGCACGGTAGCAACGCCGACCATTCGATGCAGGTGTACCGGTACTGCTGGGACGAGGTCGGGGTGCGGCACGTTCAATTCATCCCGGTCTTGGAACGCGTCGGCGAGGTCCGCGGGGCTGGGCGTTCCCGGGCAGGCCGTGCCGCCGTCTCGAAGCAGACCGTCCGCCCGGAGCAGTGGGGGGCCTTCCTCGCGGCGGTGTTCGACGAGTGGGTGCGTCGGGATGTCGGGCAGCAGTTCGTCCACCCTTTCGAGCAGGCGCTGACGGCCTGGACCGCCGCCGCGTGGTCCCCTCACGCGGCCCGCCCCCGAGGGGAGCGGCTGCCACTGTACTGCCGATGCTGCCCGGTGCTGCCCGGTGCTGTTCGCCTGGGGGGGATGCCGTCCCGGCAACCGCTTCGCCGAGTCACCGGATGGTGAGTTCGGACTTGATTACCTGTGCGCGGGATGCCGGAAGTTCTTCGACCACATCGCCCAGCCGATGCAGGTCATGGCCGCCCTCCTCCGCAGCGGCCGCGACGTGGCCGAGGTCATGACCGTCATGGCGCGATACGACCGGGAGCGGCGAGCCGAACCGACATGGTGACAGGCGCGTCCTCCGCGGCGGTCTGTGCTGTACACCCCGGGTGGGAAGGAGGCGCGGCTCTCATCCAGGGCGGGTGATGCCGCGGATGGCCGGGCGGGCCGATGCTGGAGACTCCGATCGTGTTGTGAGGATGCCAGTGGACGAGCGGCGAGTGGACGGGCAGCGAGTTGCCTTCGAGCTCGGCGGACGTGAGCGCGCGGACTACGCGGGCGCGGTGTACGGGTCTTTGCTGGCCGCGTCCGTGATCGTGGGCGCGAGCCCGCGGCGCGAACCGGCGCCCGCCCTGGAGCTCGTCGTTCTGCTGCTCGCGACCGGGCTGGTGTTCTGGCTGGCGCACGTGTACGCGGGCCTCGCCGGGGACCGGCAGCACGGCCTGCGCATGAACTGGCCGGAGCTCAGCTCGGTCGGCCGGCGCGAATGGCCGCTGGCCCAGGCGGCCATCCCGCCGGCGGTGGCCGCCGCCCTCTGCTGGGTGGCCGATCTGTCCGACTCGGTGGCCTCCTGGACCGCACTGCTCGTTGCCCTTGGAGGGCAGGTCGGGTGGACCGTGGCCGCTGGGAGGCGGGCCAACGCCACCATCTATCTGATCGTTGTGTCAGGGGCGGTCAACCTGCTGCTCGGCGTGCTCATCGTCGTGCTCAAGGTGACGCTCGCCCACTGACGGGCGGGCGACCTGACGTTCGCCGCCACACCGGTGCGGTAACGCGGTACCAGCCCGCTCAAGGTGTGTCGTCCATCTCGTGCTCAGGCGGTGCGGTTTGGGAGGTGACCGCTCACCGGCTTCGCCCAGCGGGCGGCTCCCTCTCCCTCTGCCCGGCGGTGGCCGTGCCAGGGGGCCGGTCGCCGGGCGCGGGCGGCGTGCGCGGCAGTTCGCGGGTGAACGCCAGCGCGCCCAGTACCAGGAGCGCGGTGGCCAGGAGTCCCGCCTTCAGCGACAGGATCTGCGCCTTCCCGTAGTCATCGACGATTGCCTCGGCGGTGGCGTCGTCGAGGCCCGCCTTCCGCGCGGCCGCTTCGATCTGGCCGGTGGCGACGAAGTCGACGCCGGTGCCGACGGCCACGCCGACCTGCTCGGCGACCTGGGCGCTGATGCGCTCGTCCTGCTCGACCTTCGACACGAACGCGCCCGTCAGTCCGGCCAGAACGATCGCCCCGATGAGCGCGATGCCGAGCGAGGAGCCGAGCTGCTGGCCCGTGTACTGCAGGCCGCCCGCCTCGCCCCGGCCGGACCCGTGTACCGAGGACTGCACCAGGTTCCCCAGCTGGGAGACCATGAGTCCCATGCCGGCGCCCAGCGTCCCCATCGAGATCGCGAAGGCCAGGCCGGTCAGGTCCGGCTGCACGGTCGCCATCAGCGCGAGGACCGCGCCGCCGGTGACCACCAGGCCGGTCCGGACGATCGCACGAACCGAGAACCGGGACGACAACCGGGACCCGGCCGCGGAGGCGATGAACATCATGACGGAGACGGGCAGCATCCTGACGCCCGTCTCCAACGCGTTCATGCCGAGGACGAGTTGCAGGTACAACGGCATGACGAAGAAGACGCCCATCAGGATGAGGTTCTGGGCGAACAGCCCGATCAGGCCGGCCCGGATGGGCGCTGACCGCAGCAGGTCCAGGTGGAGCAGGGGGTCGCCGTCTACACGCTCGCGGTGCCGCTGCCAGGCGGTGAAGCCCCAAAGGAGCGTTCCGCCGACCGCGATGAGGAGGAGGGTCGGCGACAGGCCCAACGGCTCGACCGGGGGGTCCTTCGGCCGGACCCAGCCCCAGGTGCTCGACTCCAGGGCGCCGAGCACGATCGCTCCCACACCGCAGGCAGACAGCGCAGTGCCCACGAGGTCCAGGCGAGGGCCCGGACGGCCGCGGGAGTCCTCGGTCAGCAGGCGCGCCGCCAGCAGTACACCCACGACCAGGACCACTTCGCCGACGAAGATCACGCGCCAGGTCAGCTCGGTGGTCGCCCAGCCGCCGAGGATCGGACCGACGGCGATCCCGGCGCCCGCGACCCCGCCTATCATGGCGTAGGCGGCCTTGCGCTCGTGGCCCGTGTAGTTGTCGGCGACCAGGGCGACCAACGCGGGCAGGACCAGCGCGGCGCCGATGCCCTCCAGCAATGACCAGCCGACCGCGAGGACGGCCAGGGTCGGGGCCGCCGCGGTCAACGCTGATCCGCAGGCGTAGACGACCAGGCCGGTGACGAAGGCGCGGCGCCGGCCGACGATGTCGCCGATCTTGGCTCCGGTCAGCATGAACATGGCCATCACCAGGCAGTACAGGGTGATGACCGCCTGGATCGCCGGGACCGTCGTGTCGAAGTCGTCCACCAGCGTGCTGATCGAGACGTTCATGACCGACTGGTCGAGGACCATGACGAACTGCGCGGTCGCCAGGACGACCAGCGGCCCCCATCGTCCCATCGTTCCCTCCGATGCGTCCTGCCCCGGCGGCGTTCCGCCCGCCGCCCATCGCGCCGGCCGTCAGGCGGTGTCGGCGGTGACCCGGCCGGAGCGCGTGGCGTCGGCGAGGGCTTCGCGGTCGCGTTCGTTCTGGTCGGCGTAGGCCTCGGCGAACTCCGCCAGCGCCCGGTCGAAGGTGTCGCCACCGCCGAGATAGGCGCCGATGGCGATCGGGTCTCCGGAACGGGCGTGCGCACGGGCCAGCGAGGCGCCGCAGAGCCGGCCGAAGATCGCCATGATCTCGGGTGTCATGGTCTCCGGCTGCGCGATGCCCTTCCAGTCGCGCAGCTGACGGACGTAGAAGTCGCGGCGCCGGCCGTCGATCCCTTCGACGGTCTCCCAGCCGAGGAAGATGTCGGACGCGGCCTGCATCAGCCGCTGCCCGGCGACGACTCGCTGCCCCTGGTCGGTGTAGTCGCTCGCCCCGGCGTACGGGGCCAGTACCGACGTGCAGGCTTCCTTGGCCTGGAGCAGCAGCGGATCGTCGTCGTCCCGTCCCAGCAGGAGGACGATCCAGCAGCGGGTGCCCACGCTGCCGACCCCGACGACCTTGCGTGCCATGTCGGCCACCCGGTAGCGCCCGAGCAGGGCCCGGCGCTCGGAGGAGAGGCTGCGGCCGTAATCCTCGATCAGTCGGCGCAGCACCTCTGCCAGCCCGTCGCCCTCGGCACCGGGAAGCAGATCGCGGACCGGAGTGATCAGCGGCGGCTCGGGAGCGATCCGCCGCACACCCCCGTCCATTCGGGTGAGCTTCGCGACGGCCTGCAGGTTCGTGCGGGTCCGGGCGCGGGCGGCGGCAGCGGAGAACCGCCGGCGGGCGCCGTCGCTCAGCCGCTCCGCCCGGATCGAACTCAGGTCGTCGGCGTTGTCCTGTGCGTACCAGACGTCGAGGGTGCGCATCGCGGCGAACTCGCGCATCCGCTCCCGGTAACCCCGAACGCACCGCCGCACGGCGGCGGCGCGATCCCGGGCCGAGAATCCGTTGGCGCGGCCGGCGATGACCAGGCTCGTGGCGAGCCGCTTGACGTCCCACTCCCACGGGCCTGGAAGCGTCTCGTCGAAGTCGTTGATATCGAACATCAGGTGCCGCTCGGGGGAGGCGAGCAGCCGGAAGTTCAACATGTGGGCGTCACCGCACAGCTGCACCGGGATCCCCGTGCCGGGTCCGGCGCCGAGATCGGAAGCCATGATCGCCGCGGCGCCCCGGTAGAAGCGGAACGGCGACTGCAGCATGCGGCCGTAGCGGATCGGCACCAGTTCGGGGATCCTGGCCGCGGACTGCGACTCCAGGATGTCGACCGGATCGGGCCGCCCGCCGTCCGGCTCGAACCGTCCGTGGCTCGAACGGGGCACCTTCGCGCGCGCCCGCTTCCCGCATGCCGCCCGTTCGGCCGGCGTCAGGGCGGCGGTGCCAATGGTGCTCATGGGCGAGACCCTCTCGTCGAACGTACTGAGGGCATCGTCGTCGAGGTCACGGCCGGAAGGCTTCACCCGCATGAGGTGATTTCCGGCCGATGACAGAGCCCGGCCGGGAGACCGAGTCACCTGCCGAGGACGACCCTCACGGGCCGCGGCCCCCGGGGAGGCCTGCCGTACCGCCGAGGCCGCACTTCCGCCGGACCAATAGTGCGCCGCACGTCGGGAGCCACCCGCTGCGGGTGATCCGGACAAAGGCCGGAGGCATGGAGCATGGGCCGTATGGGATGCGCAGGGCCCACGACTGGAGGACCACATGAACGAGCTCGCCAGCGCCATCGCCGCAACGGACTACCCCCTGCTGAACGTCTTCTGGACCATGCTCTGGTTCTTCGTGTGGGTGCTGTTCTTGATGCTGCTCTTCAGGATCATCGCCGACATCTTCCGCGACGACCGGTTGAGCGGCTGGGGCAAGGCCGGATGGTCGATCTTCGTGATCGTGCTGCCGTTCCTCGGCGCCTTCGTGTACCTGATCGCGCGCGGCCGGGACCTGGGAGAACGCGACCTGCGAGCGATCCAGAAGCGCGATGAGCAGTTCCGCGCCTACGTCCGCGAGACCGCCGGGACCTCCGGGACAACGAGCACCGACGAGCTGGTCAGGCTGGCCGAGCTCAGGAAGCACGGCGACATCAGCGAGGTGGAGTACCAGCAGGCGAAGACCAGGGTGCTCACCTGATCCCGCCGTCTGTACACGCCTCGACCCCGCACGCACGTGGACGAGGTGTTGCGCGGCCGGAGGTTCGGATCTTGGTATCGGGTGGAGCGACGACATCCGCCTTCGGCGGAACGGCCGGGCGCACAGGCCCGCCGCCGAAGTCCCATCGATTCGAGGTAGCGATGTGCAGATGGATGGTCTACGTCGGGGATCCCCTGGTCGTCGAGAACCTGCTGTTCAGGCCGGTCCACTCCCTCATCGACCAGAGCCTGCACTCCCGTCTCGGGGTGGAGACGACCAACGGGGACGGTTTCGGAATCGGCTGGTACGGCTTGGGCGCGATCCCGGCGGTGTTCAAGGACATCAATCCGGCCTGGAACGACCCGAACCTGCGCGAGATAGCCCGGCAGATCCGCACTCCGCTGCTGTTCGCGCACATCCGCGCCTCCACCGGCACCCCGGTGCAGCGCAGCAATTGCCACCCCTTCCGCCACGGCCGTTGGCTGTGGATGCACAACGGCGCAATCGTCCGATTCGCCGAGCTCAAGCGGGACCTGATGTCGGTGGTGGACCCGTCGCTGTATCCCGAGATCGAGGGATCGACCGATTCGGAGGCCCTGTTCTACCTGGCGCTGACCTACGGGCTCGCCGAGGACCCACCGGGTGCTGTCGCCCGTGCAGTCGGCCTCGTCGAGGACCTCGGCCGACGCCGCGGCGTGCCTCGCCCGGTCCAGATGACCGTGGCCACGAGCAATGGCGAGTCGTTGTGGATCTTCCGCTACTCCAGTGAGGGACGCACGAGGTCCCTGTACTACTCCACCGACGTCGAGCAGCTCCAGAAGCTGTATCCGGAGGTGGAGGTGCTCCGGGAGCTGGGGCCGGCAACCCGGTTCGTCGTCTCGGAGCCACTGCGTGACCTCCCGGGGGCATGGAAGGAGGTCCCTGAGAGCTCATGGGCGGTCATCGGTCCCGGCGGGCACAAGATCCGCCCGCTGACCCCGATAGGGCCCGGTTGAGCTCATCAGGACAAAGGACGGCGGCCAGGGCTCGCCCGACCCGTCACGGCCGCTCCGGCCTGCCCGAAGAGCTCGACCGACGCGTCGGGAGCCTCACTCAGTCGGGACGGGCGAACGGGCGTGCTCAGTCGGGACGGGCGGAACCGGCGTGCTTCGACGAGTCGGTGTAGCCGCGGCCGACCGCGGAATCGGTCATCGGTTCCCGCCCGCTCTTCCCCCTGTCGACGTGCCGGATCCAGAGGGCCAGGGCCGCAGTGAGCAGCCCCCAGGTGATGAGCCACAGGCCGATCAGCCAGGTCAGGGCGGTCAGGGTGATCCCTGGCCACAGCAACAGCAAGAGCCCTGCAACGACGCACAGGCCCGCCAGGAGGGCCGCCCCGCCGCGACCCGGCACAGACGTCTCGGTCAGCGTGACGACGAGCCCGACCACGCCGCTCACCAGCCAGAACAGGCCGAAGAGCAGGGCTATGATCTGGACGGTCTGGAGCGGGTCGCGCATGACGAGCACGCCGCAGGTCAGGGACAACGCGCCCAGCAGGGTGAACAGGACGCGCGCACCTCCACCCGCCTCATCCGCCGCGATGGCCTGCACGATCCGGTATCCACCGTGGACGACCAGCTTGAGACCGAAGAGGAAGGCCACGACTCCGATGGTGGCGTCCGGCCACGTCACGATGGCCAGGCCCAGCAGCACCGAGAGAATCCCAGCGGCCACGCCGACGCCCCAGGCGCCGGTCGCCAGCCGCACGGAGAGCCTGCCGGACGTCTGCGGACTCATGGGTCCGAGCGTTCCCCGTGGCGGCACTGAGGTCATGACGTCCCCCCTTCGCTCACCCGCCTCCGCAGATGCTGTCGGCGAAGCCGGGTGTAGCCCCTGACACGACCACACCGCGCCGGAGCCACGGGCCGCATCCTCCTTGGCGGGTGAACGCCAGAGCGAAAGAGAAGGGCGTTGGAGGGACTCACGGAGATCGGCTCGCGCGGCACCGTGAACTCATCCGCCGGGGGTGATCTGGGCGGCGCCGCTGGGAGAGACCATGAGCGCATCTGTTGGTTCGATGGAGGAGGGGTCGAGATGACCCAGAGAGTGCACCCTCAGGTCAACGCGGACCGCCCACCGGTGAGCGGCTGGACCGTCGGCTTCGCCGTCTTCGCCGGCTGCATGATGATCATGGCGGGCCTCTTCGGGGCGATCACGGGGCTTGCCGCGATCGTCAACGACGACCTGTACGTGATCCGCGGCGACTACGTCTTCAAATGGGACGTGACGGCCTGGGGCTGGATCCACCTGATCCTCGGGATCGTCGTGGTCGCCGCAGGAGTCGCCGTACTGACCGGCCGGACCTGGGCACGCGCCGTCGGCATGACCTTGGCGGTGCTGAGCGCCATCGCGAACTTCATCTTCCTCCCGTACTACCCGGTGTGGGCCATCGTGATCATCGCTCTGGACGTCGCGGTGATCTGGAGCCTGGCGAGGTACTCGCGGCAGGCCGCCGTCGACACCTGGGGATGAGGCGGCTCGCCCGGACGCCCGCCGACGCCGCAACGCACGCCGGCTGCCACGCAAGTGCGGCATGCGGGCTGACCGTCAGCGGTGCGGCCACCGCCCCGCGCTGCTCCCGCACTGGGTTCGTCCCACGTGCTGCACGTCTTCTCGTCCATTCCGGTGGAGCCCGCTGAGAAGCACGGCGGGCCTGCGCGATCGCCGGCCGGGCGGCCAAGGTACCGGAACGACCAGATAAGGGACCACAGGATGGGCAGGAGACCCGTGAGGTCAAACCGCCCATTCGGGGGGCCGTCGCGGAAAGTGGGGGGTCTGGTGTCTGGTGCCGTGGTCGTTGGCGCCGGCCTGGCCGGATTCTGTTACGACCTCTAAGACCCGGGTCTCGTTCCGCCCCAGAGAGACGCTGCCACAGTGACCTCGACTCGCTGTTCGGCGAGGCGACCATAGATCACAAGCTGATCGGGACGCCCAGGAGCGACCTGCTGGCCGCCGTGATCTCCATCCGGGAGAACCTGCTCGCCTCGGTGCCGCTGCTGCGGGCTCTGTGACCGCTCCCGCGTGGACCGCCTGGACAGTGTCGCATGGTCGAGCCTCACTGGCCCGCCTTCCACTCCTGTGTTCGGGGCAGCATGGCATCGGCGCCACGGGCACGCAGCAGGTCGGAGAGCCGAGCGCCGAGCATCTCAGGAGATTCACGCGGCCCGGCGGTTCGGGAGGCGCGGACCTGGTGGCGGCCGTCGAGGCTGGTGACGCTTCCGGTGAGCTGCAAGCCTGCGGACGTGTGCTCGGCGCAGGCGCCGATCGGCAGGGTGCACCCGCCCCGCAAGGCGTGCATCATCGCGCGTTCCGCGCGGACCGCGACGTCGGTAACGGCATCCCCGGCCTGCGACAACTCGGCCAGGAGGGCGCCGTCGTCCCTGCGAACCTGGATCGCCAGCGCGCCCTGGCCGGGATTGGGCAGGAAGTCCTCGGCGGGCAGCCGCTGGGTGGCGGCGCCTGCCAGGCCGAGACGGTCCAGCCCCGCAGCGGCCAGCATCATCGCGTCCAGGGGCCCGCCGTGGGCACGAGCACACGCCAGCCTCGGCGGGACGTTCCCGCGGATCGCGACGATGCGCGCGTCGGGCCGCAGCGCCCGCAGTTGCGCCGCGCGGCGCGCCGCGCTGGTGCCCACCCGTGCCCCGTCGGGAGCGTCTCCAGGGTCGCGCCGGACAGCGCGTCGCGGACGTCGCCCCGCGGCGGTGTGACCGCCAACGCCAGGTCCGGATGGCCACCCGCCGCAAGGTCCTTGGCCGAGTGCACCGCCACGTCGACCCGACCGTCCAGCAGCGCCCGCTCCAGCGCGCTGAAGAACGCCCCGACCCCCGCGATTGGGGCGTTGAGCGATCCCTGGCATCGGCGGCAGTGGGTCAGGGGCGACAAACGGCGCGGTCATCGGTCGCGGCGCCGCCAACGAAGGCTGGCCGTGCCGCACCCTACCGGCGGTGCGCCCCCGGCCAGACCGTTGTTTGTGCGTCGGCCGACTTCGTGTTCACCGACGTCAGCCGAGAACAGTTCGTCATCAAGCTCACCGACCCCGCCAAGATCCAGCACGCCCGCGACCTGCTCAGCGGCGACTCCGCCGACCGGCCTCATGTCGTCGGGCGGATCCTCACGCGCAGCACCCCCTACAACCCGCGGTGGAGCTACCACCTGAACCCCGACACGATCGACTTCTTCGACGTGGCGATCGAAGTCTGCGACGCCACCATGCCCTACGTCGATGACCACCTGGACGAGGCCGGCGGCGCGTTCCTGCCCGGCCTCGTCTGGTGCCCGTGGTCCTCCAGGCTGGTGCGCGAACTCCCCGCGCCGAGGTCCTGACCCGGCACCGCGTGTCGCCCCGACGCGCGCAGGCAGGAAGGCGGCCCCGGACCGGGTGGTCCGGGGCCGCTCGCTCAACAGTGACGAGTCAGGGGCCGGGGTCGAGGCGGGTTCGTGCTGGCGGTAGCGCTCGACTGCCGGGGGGGGACAGGCCAGGGCGCGAAAAGTCGGATGGTGTCGAAGGCCGCCACGACCCCCCGGCAGTAAGACCGCGAAGACCGGCGCCGCTCAACGAGTGCAGTCGGCCGCCGACAAGAACGCGGCCCAGGGGGCAAGTCCGGCCAGAAGTGACGGCGCCTCTTTCGGCAACGGCCTCCTGGTGGACGTCGACGGGCCCCGGGTCGGCCCGCAGAGGCCGCACGCCCGGGACCCGTCGACATCCTGGCGGCCGCCGCGGCGGGCGCCCTTGAAGACGTAGAGAAACTTCTCATCCGGCTGGTCACAGCTTCGGTGTCCTGTCCCGGGACATGCTTGACACCTCTGTCCCAGCACATGCTTGACGGGTGCCTGTTCGGCGTGGCTGTCGCGTGTTCGTTTGCGGGCGTCGCGTGTCAGGAGGCCGGGATTGGGCCTGGTCGAGTTGTCGGTGGTGGAGCAGCGGTATCGGGCGGTGCTGCAGGTGCTGGCGGGTGTGCCGGTGGTCGAGGTCGCGGCCGGTTTCGGGGTGTCGCGCCAAAGTGTGCATGCCTGGGTGAAGCGGTATCGGGCCGAGGGGCTGGCGGGGTTGGCCGACCGGTCCCGGCGTCCGGCCTCGTCGCGGGGTCAGATGTCGGCGGAGGTGGAGGCCGTGGTGTGTGAGCTGCGGCGGGAGCATCCGCGGTGGGGTCCGGTGCGGATCGTGCACGAGATCGACCGGTTGGGTGTGGTGCCGGTGCCCTCGCGGATGGGGGTGCATCGGGCGCTGGTGCGGCATGGGCTGATCGAGCCGGGCCGGCGGCGCCGCAAGCGTCAGGAGTATCGCCGGTGGGAGCGCGATGAGCCGATGGCGTTGTGGCAGATGGACATCGTCGGCGGGGTGTTCCTGGCCGGCGGGGCCGAGTGCAAGGTCGTCACCGGGGTCGATGACCATTCGCGGTTCTGTGTGGTCGCCGAGGTGGTGCCGCGGGCGACGGGGCGGGCGGTGTGTCTGGCGTTCGCGGCGGCGTTGCGTGAGTTCGGGGTGCCAGGTGAGGTGCTGACCGACAACGGCAAGCAGTTCACCGACCGGTTCGGGCATGGCGGTGAGGTGCTGTTCGACCGGATCTGTCGCGACAACGGGCTCGTGCACCGGTTGACGCAGCCTCGCTCGCCGACCACGACGGGCAAGGTCGAGCGGTTCCACCAGAGTCTGCGGCGCGAGCTGCTGGATGACGCGGTGCCGTTCGATGACTGGACGCGGCCCGGGCCGCGGTGGCGGGCTGGGTGGTCGAATACAACACCCGCCGCCCGCATCAGGCTCTGGGCATGGCGTGTCCGGCCGACCGGTTCGACACCCGCACCGCCCAGGGCGAGCAGGAGTTGCTGCCGCTGCGGTTTCCCGCCGCGGTCCGCCTGGCCGCCGTTCCCCCGGCCCGTGAGCCCGAACCGGCCGAAGCGTTCGAACCGGCAGATGCGTCCTCGCCGGACCAAGCCGAATCGATCCCTTAAGGTGTGTGGGATGGCGGGGCGGTGGAGTTCGAGCGGACCGTGCCGGCCAGCGGGAACATGTTCGTGGCCGGTCGTCAGTTCTGGCTCGGCCCCGCCCAGGCCGGTGTCGTGGTGACGTTCTGGGCCGACACCGACGTCATCCACCTGCTGCGGCGCCGGGACGCGGATCAAGTCGGTGCGCTCGCACCTGTCGACCGCGGACCTGGCCGCGCTGGCCGCCCGCGGGGCCCGCAAGGCCGGACCGCCACCACTGCCGCCCGCCGAGGACGGGGACGCCGTCGAGGTCGACCGGACCGTGAACAAGGACGGCAACGTCGGCCTGGGCGGCCGAATGGTGCTGGCCGCTGAGATCCTGCGGGGCCGCCGGGTCGGCATCCGCATCGAACCCGACACGCTGATGTTCTTCGACCTGGATTCCCGTGAGCTGCTGCGCACCAGACCCAACCCGTTCACCTCCGAGCAGGTCCGGGCGCTGCGCGGGCTGCGGCGGGCCGGGCCACCGCCCAGGCCTCGCACCGAACCGGTGACCGTGCAGCAGCGGGCCAGCAACACCGGCGTCGTCATGGTCGCCGGACAGAAGATCGCCCTCGGCCGCCTGCACGCCGGACGAGTGGGCACCATCCACTTCGCCGAAGCCACCCTGGCCATCGAGCTCGGCGACGACGTGCGGACCGTCCGCCGGACCACCACCCAGCCCGTCCGCAGCATCAAGGCACACCGGCCCCGCAAGGCCGCCCCATGAAACCTAGAACACCCGTCAAGCATGTCCTGGGACTAAAACGTCAAGCATCTCGTGGGACTAGACATGGTCACAGCTTCGGCGACGTCGGCGACCGTACTTGGCCCGTGAGGAGCACGCCGCCCAGCCGTCTTACATGATCGCCGCCTCGCCCCTTACGGGTACCGCTCTATCTTGACCCTGTCGCCGTCGACAGATTCGTAGGCAAACTCGCGGCATTGGCGGGCAGGGACGTTGTGCCAGACGTTGCTGCCGGGCCCGGCGAAGGAGACCCACAGCGGCCCCGTGGAGCAGAACCGGGTGACCCCCGGCAAGTTGGCGTTGGTTATCCCTTCGCCACGGTAGCAGGAGGTTTCCGCCCCTCCCAGCGGCCCGAAGGGATGGAACAGGAAGGAACCGTCGTGGGGTTCGCTGCAGGGGACCCGGCTGACGGCGTTGATTTTGGCGGTCGAAGTGGCCGAGGCAGTCGGCCCGGCGCCCACCAGAGCGAGAGCGGCGGTCGCGGTGAGAAGTGCAGGGACGAGCCGGCGTTGCGCCATTGGAGCCTCCGTAGACGAGCGAGTGGCAATGAGTGTCCGTGTGAGGCGGGATCCGCCTGGGACATGTGCCCACGCTCCTCCGCTGCGCTATCAGCCCGGTCACATCCCAGTCACGCCCCCCTGTCCAACTAACGATCTTGGGTTCAAGGGGTCAGTGCATCACCGAAAATGATCTTGATCGTTTCGGAGGTGCGAGTGCAGAACTTGCGCAGGCCGCTGGGGAGGCGTCCAGGACCTCCGCGTCCGGAAAGACGGGGCTCTACCGCGCGGTCTCCCGGCCGTCATCTTTGGCCCTGTCCTCTGCGGTCCGCGGGGCGGGCACGTCCAAGTCTGCGGCTCATGGGCTCCTGAGCGGCGTTCTAGCGTCTAGCGGCGCGCGGTCGGCCGGGCCTGGCTGATTGCCGGCGGCGGTCACAGGTACCACCGAACTTGGATGTTTGTACAGTGAAGACCCTCGATGCCTAGATGTTCGTCTATTTCTACGGGTTGAGATGCGTGCTTTCGTGGACGTATTCCCGCCCGCGCAGTGATCTCAAGGAGAAGCCGATGCCACCGGCCGATCCCCCTGGGGGGATCATCGATCTCTGGGAGCCCACAGCGGTTCACCGTCTCACCGCCAAGCATGTGGTCAGCGTGCTTGGCGCGGAACTGAGAGTGCACGACTGCCGTCCCGCCGAGCGCGGTGGCGACTTCTATGTCTTGGAAGCGGCCAAAGACGAGGCATCCCAGCATGGCGGCCCAGCGGTGGGGCTCGTGGTCATCGAGGTGGATCGCAACCAGCTGGTGAATGCCCGCTTGAGCAGCGAGGAGTCGTTCGCCGGTCCGCGGCCGCGCCCGAGCGCCTGATCTGATCCCGCTGCGACACGCGCGGACCCGCGCGCCACCGCGACCGAGGAGCGCGGTGTCGACGTCGGTTCCGACACGCTGACCTTGAACGACCTACTGTACATCCCGCCCGACGGCGACCCGGTCGACCCGGCTGAGGCGATCGGCGACGTGCTCCAGGCGGCAGCGTTACCGCGCCACTGGTCGCCGCCCTGGAACACGTGTGGGCCGCGATCATCCGGCGGTATCCGGACGTGCCGCCAGTTGTGGTCACCCTCGCGACCGGCACGATCGGCGTCCCGGCCGGATCGGTCACACTCGGGCACTTCGCCGGGGCCCGGTGGGAGCACCTGGAGCACGGCGACGTCGTGGAGCTGTTCGTGGCGGAGGAGGGCCTGGCCCGCGGCGCCCGCGAGGGGGACAGCCGGAATACGCCATAAAGGGATCACGGCCTGACGGTTGATCGTTAGGGTGATCGGCGGCAGGGTTGGCGGCGGTCCCGGGCCCGGGGGTTGTGGGTGACCTCGATCGATCGGACCGCGTATCCGCAGTTTGCGCGGGTGTTGTCGGCGCGGGAATTGGCGGAGTCGTTCACTCCGACCGGGGCCGAGGTGGAGTGGGCGCGATCGTGCACGGATGATGAGCATCATCTGCTGGCGCTGGTGGTGTGGTTGAAGTCCTACCAGCGGCTGGGGTACTTCCCGAAGCTGGCCGAGGTCCCAGCGGCGGCGGCGGGTCATGTGCGTCAGGTGCTCGGGCTGGCCGACGACGAGGTGGCGTTGCGGCAGGCGGCTTCGGCGTCGGCCAAGCGACACCGCGCGCTGGTGCGCAAGCGGCTGGGGGGCCTATGAGGCGGCCCGGGCCCGGCAGGTGGCCGAGGCCGCGATCCGCCGGGCGGTGCAGTCCAAGAACAACCCGGCCGACCTGATCAACGTGGCGTTGGAGGAGCTGGTCCGCGAACGGTGCGAGCTGCCGGGCTACACCACCTTGGACGCTATGGCCGCCTCGATCCGCGCGGAGGTCAATACCGGGTTCTTCGCGATGGTCGCCGGGCGGCTGGACCGGTCGGCCAGGGCGCGGCTGGCGCGGCTGCTGGTGGTGGATCCGGTGAGTCGGCGTAGGGAGTTCGACCGGCTGAAGGACGTGGCCGAGGCGGCATCGCTGGGCAAGTTCAAGCAGCGCTTGGCGCTGCTGGCCGACCTGGATGCGATCGGTCCGACCGGGGTGTGGCTGCAGGACGTGCCGGCCGGGAAGGTCGCGCACTTCGCCGGGGAGGCACGGGTCACCGACGCCGCCGACATGCGCAAGGTCGGCGCCGACAAGCAGTTGACGTTGCTGGCCGGTTTCGTGCACACGGTCGCGACCGGGGTCCGCGACGACGTGGTGACGATGTTCTGCAAGCGGATCGCGGCTATCCACAGGAGGGGCCGCGACCACCTGAAAGCGCTGCGCGAGGCGCACCGCGCAGAGTCCGAGCGGCTGCTGGGAGTGTTCGGCGAGGTGCTGGCGGCGGCCCGGGAAGCGGGCGCCGGGACAGGCGCCGGTACAGCGGTGCCGGACGGAGTGGGCGCGGCGGCGGTGCCGGGGGCGCGGGTCGATGAGCGGCAGGCCGCCGAGCACGCCGGGCGGCTGGTGCTCAAGACGCTGGAGCAGGCGGGCGGGGTGGAGGCGTTGACGGCCGCGCACGACGCGGTGTCGGCGCACCACGGCAACAACTACTTCCCGCTGCTGGACCAGCACTACCGCTCGCGCGCGGATACGGCCGCGCCGTCATGTCGACGCCTCTTTCGGGGGGATGTTGAAGTTGATCCGGAAGACGTTGCCGGGGTCGTAGACGGCTTTGAGGTCGGTCAGGCGGGTGTAGTCGGCGGGCCGGTAGGCGGTGCGGACGATGGCCGGGTCGGTGTCCTCCACACCGGCGAAGTTGATGTTGGTGCCACCGGTGCTCCAGGGGCGCAGGTCCGCCAGGAACCGGTCGCGCGCCTCCCGGTTCCCGGGGGCGGGCGTCACGCCGGTGAAGAGGGAGAACGCCGCGTCCCTGCCGCCGACGCAGTTGGGGGTCTCGGGCGGGCGGGCGTAGGCGCCGCCGAAATGCCGCAGCTCTGCGATGAACGGCGGCTGCGCGTCCGGTCCTGCGTGGGCCAGGAGCGTGTCGACCGCGTCCTTGCCGATCTCGTGCAGGAGCACGTTGCGGTCATAGGCCACGTAGGGGGCGTCGGTGGGCTCGTGGTGGATGGTGCCGACCTCGGCGTAGGGCATGTCCCGCAGCGTGTCCATCAAGGTGGGACCGATCTCCCGCAGCGGCCGCACCAGATCCTCTCCGCCTTCGGCGCCGCTGAAGGCGATCCGTACATGGGTGACGAACCTGCCGCGCAACGGCGCCGGCACGCCGGGCAGGTCCGGGTTCTGTGCCAGCAGCACCGAGGAGGCCATGTGCTCCGGCAGCGAACGGGTCCATTCGGCGTAGGCGTGCAGGACGTCGCCGGTGGCGTCGGCGGGGAAGTAGAGGCCGCCGCCGTACAGCCGCGACACCGGGAACAGCTCGATCTCCATGCCGACGACGACGCCGAAGTTGTCCTTGCCGCCGCGCACCGCCCAGAACAGATCGGGGTCGCTGCCAGGGCCGGCCTCGCGCAGACGGCCGTCGGCGGTGACCACGCGCAGCCGCCGTACGTGATCGGCGGCGAAGCCGAAGCGGCGGCCGAGCAGGCCCGCGCCACCGCCGGTCGTGTACCCGACCGCGCCCACGTTGGGGCTGGATCCGTTGAGCGGAGCCAGGCCGTGCGGGGCGGCCCGCTCCACGACCTGTCGCCAACGCGTCCCCGCCTCCACCCAGGCGGACCTGGCCTGCGGGTTCACCTCGACACCGTTCAGCCGCCCGGTGTTGATCAGCACGGCGCCGTCCGCCGCCACCGACGGGCTGTGGCCGGTGGCCATCACGCCGACAGCCCGGCCCTGCGCCACCGCCATCCGCACGGCGGCGACCACGTCCTGCTCACCGGCGGCACCGACCACGCACGCCGGACGCGATTCCACAGCCCGGTTGAGCCCCACCCGCTCCTGGTCATACGCATGCTCACCAGGTCGAAAGATCTGGTCTGAAGATAGGTTCATGCAGGTCAACGTATCCACGCAATGGACGGCGGTCTTGTAGGAACCGGACACCATGTGCCCGGCGAAGTCACCGACCCCGCGATCCGCACCGCCCGAAACGGGGTCGACCAGCATCGGAACGAAAAGTCGCGTTGGCGGGCCTGGTGACGTCGGCATAGCGCGGATGGTGGTTCCGATCCGGGTGTGCGCTCAGGAGGGGTGGTCTGTGACCAGTTCGATCTCGATGGCCAGGACTCCCAGCGCTTCCTTCTCCGGGCCGTAGATACGGCGGATGTTAACGAGCTGCTGGTCGCGCTGGTGGCGTTGCAGCTGCGCCGGGCCAGCTCAGATGAGGTGATGGCGGGTCAGCCAGCCGGCGATGGCCTGGCCGATGGCATGGGGCTGGTCCTCGGGGGCCTGGTGGCCGGCGGGTCCGATCCCTTCGATCTCGAGTGCGGCGATGTTCTGGCGGGCCCAGTCCCCGATCTCGGGGGAGGCGATACCGACACCCTCCTCGACCGTGAGGAGAAGTTTGGGCACCTCAGGGCTGCCGGCGAGCCACTCGCCGTAGGCGTCCATACGCTCGGCCACATCGGCCGGCTCGCGGTCGTAGGGAATCTCGCGAGGCCACTGGAGCAGCGGAAGGCGCGACGCGGGGTCGGTGTAGGGCGCGCGGTAGACGTCGTGGTCCTCTGGGCTGAGGCCTGTCTTGATGGCGAACGGGTGGGGCAGGGCGTACTCGATGGCGGCGTTCTCCTCCAGGAGTAGCCGCTCGCCGAGCCCGGGGGTGCGCAGCGCCTTGGAGTGGTCGATCACGTCCTGGGGCAACTCCGTGAAGCAAAGCAGAGAAGTCGATCTAGGTCGATCCGAGTCGAACGGGGAGCCCCTCACCTGCACGAACGCCCTGACTACGTTGCGTTGAGTCGATCGGAGCCTGACTGCGGTGGCTCCCGAAACTGGCTCCCCTGGCTCCCTGGTCACCGCCGCCGCCTGGCTCCCCCGGTTCGACGAGACCTGAACCTTACGGCGCCCACCATGACCGGCCCATACCCGTGTGCCGGCCATCGGTCTTGCTCGTGGTCGTGATCGATCGGCAGATCACTACGTCAGGCGCTGACCGTACGGATCGATCCAATTCGCCCGGTTGCCCGATCGACGTTTCCACAGATCAGCCCGAGCTTTCGGGGGGCACAAGCCAGCAGCGGTAAGGATCCGATACATCTGAGTCGATCGGCTCAGGCTCCACATGGCGACGCCTCCAAGGCGCGGGCGATGGCCACGCGCTGCTGCTGGCCTCCGGAACGCTGGCGGAGGTGATGCCCCGTCCTTCCGGACATGCCCACCTCGTCCAGGGCGCGCCGCACGTCGGCGGGCGTCCAGGACGCGCGGGCCAGCTTCAGCGGTAGTGCGACGTTCTCCTCGGCGGTCAGGGACCCGAGAAGGTTGTAGCTCTGGAACACGAAGCCGATGCGGCCGCGGCGCAGCCCGGTGAGGTCCGCGTCGCTCGCGTGGGTGATGTCGGTCCCCTCCACCAGGACGCGGCCGGAGTCGACGCGTTCCAGGCCTGCAGCGCAGTGCAGCAGGGTGGACTTGCCCGATCCGGACGGGCCCATGACGGCGTCCACGTGCCAGGGCCGAAGTCGATGCTCACCCCGTTCAGGGCGTGGACGTGCGGCGTCGCCGTGCCCGTAGGTGCGAGTGACGTCCTTCAGGGAGATCGCAGGTGAGGGCAGGGGTCGGCTGCGGGGTCAAAGTTCTCTCTTTCGGGTAGGCGTCGCGGGAACGGCGGCCTCCAGGTGCGGCACGCTGGCGGGGTTTCCGGGACAAGAGGTCAGCGCTCACGGTAGAGAACGAGGTGTTCGTGGTAGAGCACGCCGCCGCGGACGTCGCCGGTGGCGGTGAAGCCGAGGTCGTCGTAGTAGTCGATGTGGTCGCCGGTGACGGTGTAGCGGCCGGTGTAGGCGCGTTCACGGCCGTCGCGGCTCTCCTCGTAGCGGCCGGTGGGCAGGAGTTCCTGGCGGATGCGGCCGTCGGCGGTGACCCACATGCCGACGTGCGGGTGCGGTCCGGTGGTGATGGTCTCAGCGGTCACGGAAGCCTCCGGGGCGGTGGTCGTGGTGGTGGTGTTCATGGCGGTGGGGCCAGGGCGCTGGCAGGCATCGGTGGCGAGGACTGTGAGCAGGCCGGGCGCGATCATGGCGGAGCGAAGCATGGCGGCTCTCTTCTCGCGGTGGGCCGGGTCAGGCGCGGCCGGCGGCGTGCAGGACCTTGTCGCGTGAGGCACGGACGTCGTCGCCGAGGGCGGCCACGTCGACGTCCAGGACGATGCCGGCCCATTTGCGGGGGTGTCCGGCGACGAAGACGGCGTCGATGTTGCGGGGGTCGGCCCCCAGGACGAGGGTGCCGATCGGGTCGTTGAGCGGCATGGTGTTGAGGTCTTCGGCGCCGACGAGCAGGAGGTCGGCCTGCTTGCCGGGGGTGAGGGATCCGGTGGTGTCGCCGAGACCGATGCTGCGGGCACCCGAGGCGGTGGCGAAGTCCAGGACGTCGGCGACGCCGACGCGCTGGGGCTGGGCTTCGGTGCCGTAGGCGGCGTTGACGGCGCGCATCCGCTGGATGGCGAGCAGGGCGCGCATCTGGGTGAACATGTCGCTGGCGAGCGCGACTTCGACGTCGATGCTGAGGCCGGGCCGGATGCCCGCGGCCAGGGCCTCGTCGATCGCGGGGATCGCCGTCTCCAGGCCGATCTGGGCGTCGGAGGTGGGGGCGAGCGCTACGTTGGCGCCGGTGGCGCCCATGGCCCGCCACGCGTCGGTAGTCAGGCCGGTGCAATGGATGAGGGAGACGTCGGGGCCGAGCAGCCCTGCCTTCTCCCACTCCAGGACGGCCGCGGAGGAGGCGCGGCCGAAGACGGCGTCGACGCTGACGCCGATGCCCAACTCCCGGGCGGTGCGGGCCAGGACGGTCCCGTAGGCGAGGTCGGGGCCGGCGATCTCGTCGGTGGCCAGGGCGGCCATGCGCAGAGTGAGGAGCCGGTCATCGGTGGAGAAGTACGTGTCCTTGAGCCGGGCGAGGTCGTCGGGCCACTGGCCGTCCCAGTCGCCGAAGTGCGGGCGCATGGAGGCGTGCACGCCTCGGATGCCGGTGTCGATGAGGGCCTGGATCGCGCGGTTGGAGTGCGCGCGGGTGCGCGAGTTGTGGGAGAAGTCGAGCAGGGTGGTGATCCCGCTGTCCAGGGCGGTGAGCGCCGCCAGGCGGGTGCCGACGTACACGTCGTGCGGGGTGTAGGCGGGGGCGATGCCGGCCAGGGTGGAGGTGACGTATGCGCCGAGGTCGTTGACGTCGGGCATGATCCGGCGCAGCTGGGCTTCCCAGGCGTGCCGGTGGGTGTCGACGAAGCCGGGGGCGAGGATGAAGCCGCGCGCGTCGATGACCACGGCGCCATCGGCTGCTCCCTGCGCGGCCAGGTCGGGGGCGATGGCGGCGATGGTCTCGCCTTGGATGAGCAGGTCCGCCTTGGGCAGGATGCCGAGCTCGGGGTCCATCGTGACGACGGCGGCGCCGGTGAGAAGAATGCGGCGGCCGGGGTCAGCGGCCTGGCGGCGCAGCCGGTCGAGGATCTGGGCGCGGGCGGCGCTGGGGTCCATGGAGGTGCTCTTTTCGCAGGTGGTTCCGGCGGGCTGTTCTCGCCGGTGGTGACGAGTCTGCGACGAGCGGGCCGAGGGAAGAAGGCCGCGGGTTTCCTGGGAGTGCGGTACCTAGGAACGCTCCCCGGCCCCGGCCGTAGTGGCGCTCTGGGAGGCGAGTGTGCCGAGGAGGACCAGGGCTTCGGCTGAGGGGGAGCCGGGCTCTGCCTGGTAGGTGACGAGCCGCTGGCCGGGCGCCCGAGCGATGGGGAAGACCTCGGCGGTGAGGCGGAGCTCGCCGACCTCGGGATGGAACAGGTGGAGATGGCGGCGGGCGACCACGGCGCCCTCGCGGGCGGCCCACAGACGGCGGAACGGCGCGCTGTGGATCGACAGCTCGCCCACCAGGGAGGTCAGCCGGGGGTCGTCCGGGGCTTCGCGCACCGCTCGGCGTAGGTCGGCCACCACGTCGGCGGCCACCTGGTTCCAGTCGCCGAAGTGCTCGGTCGCGACCGGGTCGAGGAAGACCATGCGCAGGAGGTTGTCGTCGCGGGTGAAGCGCCCGTGCAGGACGGAGGCCGGTGCATTGCGGGCCAGCACGTCCTGGGCGGTGTCGATGACGATCGCGGCCACGCCGCTCCAGCCGTCCATGAGCCGCCGGACCTCCGGCGAGACCCGCTCCCGGCGGACGGGACGGCCGCGGCGGCCGGCCGGGCGGGCCAGCCGGTACAGCTGTGTGGTGGCCTCGTCGTCCAGGCGCAGGGCCCGGGCCAGCGCCGCGACGGTCTGCCAGGACGGCCGCGTGGCGCGGTCCTGCTCCAGCCGGGCGTAGTAGCCGGTGCTGATGCCCGCCGCCCGGGCGATCTCGTCGCGGCGCGCGCCGGGCACCCGCCGCCGCTCTTCCGGCCGCGGGTCGGGCCGCAGCAGGTCCCGACGCCGGCGCAGGAAGGCTCCGAGAGAAGAGTCATCGCTGTCCACGCCTTCGAGGCTAGAGCGGTGAAAGCCGTCGCCGAGGGGCTCAGAGGGGGTACATCACACCCTGGATTGCCCGAAATACCCGAAATGCCCCAATCGGTCGCCTGTAACCCATACTGGGTGTATGAGCAGTAGTACGCCGTTGGGTGAGTTCCTCAGAGCGCGTCGTGAGGGTTTGAAGCCGCAGGACGTCGGCCTGCCGGAGTACGGACGCCGCCGGGTGAAAGGGCTGCGACGGGAGGAGGTCGCACTGCTGGCGGGGATGAGCAGCGACTACTACGTCCGCCTGGAGCAGGGGCGCGAGTCCAGCCCGTCGCCCCAGGTGATCGAGGCGGTGGCGCGGGCGCTGCTGCTGGACGAAGAGGCCTCCGATCACCTGCGCCGCCTGGCCCAGCCGCGGGAGCTGCGCATCAGGCGACCCGCCCAAGAGCAGGTCAGCCCTCAGCTGTTGCAGCTTATGGACGGATTCGCACACTCTCCAGCCTTCGCGCTGGGACCGGCTCTGGACATCCTGGCGGGCAACACGATGGCCGGCGCCCTGCACGAGGCATTCTCGCCCGCCGACAACCTCGCGCGCATGGTGTTCTGCGATCCGGTCGGCCGGGAGTTCTACCAGGAGTGGGAGCGTGCCGCACACTCCTGCGTGGCGGAACTGCGAGCCGCCTACGGCCATGATCCGGACAATGCGCGGATCGCCGAGGTGGTCGCCGCCCTGTCCGCCCAGAGCCCCGAGTTCGCCGATCTGTGGGGCCGCCACGACGTGAAGTCCAAGACCCAGGAGGGCAAGCACCTGCGGCACCCGCGCGTAGGCGACCTGCACATCCAGTTCTCGGCCCTCACCGTCAACGGCGCGCCGCACCAGCAGCTCGTCGTCTACCAGGCCGAGCCTGCCAGCCCGACCGCCACCGCCTTCCAGCGCCTGGCCGAACGGACCGCCACCCCCCAAGCGCACGAGGTCACCGCCGGGTGACCACTTCCGAGGCGACGGGGCCGGCAGAGCGCACGCTCTGCCGGCCCCGTCGTCGTCCAGCGGTCTGCCCCTCTTCCTAGGAAGGTCACTCCCAGGAAACGCGCGACCTTCATCGGCCGCTTCACCTCCCCCAGACTCGAACTCGTCAGCAGGCGGGACCCCGCCTGAACAGGTGAAATGCGCAGAGAAGGATTGATCATGGCTGTTTGGTTCATCACCGGAGCCTCCCGCGGACTGGGCGCGGACATCGCACGGACCGCCCTGCGGCACGGCGACCAGGTCGTCGTCGCCGTCCGCAACCCCGATCGGATCCCCGACGACCTGGCCGCCTCCGACGACGTGCTCGCCGTCGCCCTGGACGTCACTCGTGGCCAGGACGTGCCCGTCGCCGTCCAAGCCGCCGTCGACCGATTCGGCCGGATCGACGTGCTGGTCAACAACGCCGGCCGCGGCCTGCTCGGGGCGGTGGAAGAGATCACCGACGCCGAGGCGCGGTCCCTGTTCGACCTCAATGTCTTCGGCCTGATCGACGTGCTGGTCAACAACGCCGGCCGCGGCCTGCTCGGGGCGGTGGAAGAGATCACCGACGCCGAGGCGCGGTCCCTGTTCGA
>NZ_JBFARL010000001.1:99398-141005 GCF_040674655.1 Actinomadura sp. NPDC049753
CCTCAATGTCTTCGGCCTGATCGACGTGACCCGCGCGGTCCTGCCCGTCATGCGGCGCCAGGGCTCGGGCACGATCGTCAACATCGGATCGCGGTCGGGATTCGAGGGCGAGCCGGGCGTCGGCCTCTACAGCGCCTCCAAGTTCGCCGTCGCCGGGCTCACCGAGGCGCTCGCGGCCGAACTCGCCCCCTTCGGCATCCGGGCCATGGTCGTGGAACCGGGAGTCCTGCGCACCGACTTCCTGGACTCCAGCTCCCTGTCCACGGCCGGCTCGCGGATCCCCGACTACGACGGCACCCCCGCCCACGTGACCCTCGACTGGGCCGGGGAGGCCAACCACACCCAACTCGGTGACCCGGTCAAGGGCGCCGCTCTGATCCACGAGGTCGTCTCCCAGGACAGGCTTCCCTCCCACCTGTACCTCGGTCCCGACACCATCGACCGCCTCCAGGTATTGCTCGCCCGGATCCAGGACGACCTGGCCCCATGGCGGGCCAAGTCCGCCGCGACCGCCCACGACGACGCCGCCTGACCGGCCCGCACACCCGGGCCCATCACAAAAGGATCATCATGTCCGCCCTGCTCACCGGAACCCCGCTGGCCGGCCGCGTCGCCGTCGTCTCCGGCGCCTCCAGCGGCATCGGCGCCGCCACCGCCCTGCGCCTGGCCGAACTCGGCGCCTCCGTCGCCGTCCTGGCCCGCCGCAAGGACAGGCTCGACGACCTCGTCGCCGCCATCGATGCGGGCGGCGGCACCGCCCTGGCGGTCGCCGTCGACGTCACCCAGCGCGCCGCGGTCGCCGACGCCGCGGCCCGGATCGCCGACCGGTTCGGCCCTGTCGACCTCGTCCTGAACAACGCCGGGGTGCAGCTGATCTCGGCGATCGAAGAGCTGCGGGTCGAGGACTGGCAGCGGCAGATCGACCTTAACGTCACCGGGGTCATGAACGTCATCGCCGCGTTCTTGCCGCAGCTCACCGCCGCGGCCGACGCCGGCCGCCCGGCCGACCTGATCAACACCTCCTCCATAGCCGCCACCCGCATCCTGGAGAAGTTCTCGATCTATTCGGGCACCAAGGCCTACATCAGCCACCTCACCCGGCTGATGCGCGTGGAACTCGGCCCCCGCGGGGTCCGCGTGGCCTCGATCGAGCCCGGCATGGTCGACACCGAGCTGCCCAGCCACGTCACCGACCCCGACGCAAGCGCGCTGATGGAGGGTCTGCTTCACGACATCGCCCCGCTGCAGTCCGCCGACCTCGCCGAAACCGTCGCGTTCATCGCCGCATCCCCTCGCCACGTCAACCTCACCGAGATCACCGTCCTGCCCACCGCGCAGGCCATCTAGCAGCCCGGCCGGGGGGCGACCGCACACCGGTCGCCCCCCGGCCAGGCCGCTCCAACCAGGAAGGATCCGCCTATGTCCGCCGCATCGACCAAGACCGCCTACCCGCTGGCCGACGTTCACCGCCTCATCGAGCCCGGACCCGTACTGCTGGTGTCCACCCACGACGGCCGTCGAGCCAACCTGATGACCAACGGGTTCAACATGCCCGTCGCTCACGGCGGTCTCATCGCCCTGATCGTCGGGCCGTGGGACTACAGCCACGCCGCCTTGGAAGCCACCGGCGAGTGCGTTCTGGCGATACCTTCGATCGATCTGGCCGAACGGGTCGTCGACGTGGGCAACTGCTCCGGCCGTGACGTCGACAAGTGGGAGAGGTTCGGCTTCACTCCCGTCCCCGCCGCCGAGGTCGCCGCACCACTGGTGCGCGAGTGCTTCGCCAACATCGAATGCACCGTCGCCGACGCCCGCCTGGCCGCCGACCACAACCTGTGGATCCTGCGCGCCGAACGCGCCTGGATCGACCCGCCTCGCCGTGGCGACGGCGAGTTCCACCACCGCGGCGACGGCACCTTCTCCCCCAACGCCGCCACCCTCGACCTGCGCCACCGCATGACCAAGTGGCGCCACCTCACCGACTGACAGTGACGATGTAGGTGAGTACCTACCACCGGGTCCGCCCCTACCTACGACTGAGGGTCGAGCCGGGATCCCGCGCAGCGTGATCCCTGGCCTTGCTCGGCGTACTCGCCGCTTGATCGGGGTGGCGATTCTCTCGCCCCGGTATGCCGCCGAGCTCGCCGCCGGGCGCGGCGGCGAACTCGGGGCGCGGATGCACCAGGCGCGCTACCGCGCCTGGTGCACGTTGACCGTGTCCGGCGTCACGGGCCTTCGATGACCAGGGCGTGGGCCTTGGCGAAGGTGTGTCGGAACTCCTTCAGTGGGGCGTAGTCGTCGGAGTGGTAGAACGCCTCGACCGCCTGCTTGCTGTCGAAGCGCAGGATGACGGCCAGGGCGGGCTTGGCGTCTGTCTCCAGGACCAGCGGCTCGGCGTCGCGGGCGATGGGAACGCCGCCGTAGCGTCCGACGACACTCAGGGTGGCGGCCTCGTACTCCCGGAACTTGTCCTCGTCCTCCGGGGTGACGCTGATGACCATGTATGCGCTCATGACAGCCATAGTACACAAGAATATTGTGCACAAGTTAAGTTGACGCGTGATAGTTTGGGATCATGCGGCTCGACGACCAGATCTGCTTCTCGCTGGCGACCGCGTCGCGGTCGGTGGCGGCGGTGTACCGGCCCTTGCTGGAGAAGGTGGGGCTGACCCAACCGCAGTACATGGTGATGCTGGTGCTGTGGGAGCGCGGCCCTGTGACGATCAAGGAGATCGCGGCGGCACTCCATCTCGATCACGGCACCCTGACGCCGCTGCTCAAACGTCTGGAGGCGGCCGGGCACATCGTGCGTCGCCGCCGGACCGACGACGAGCGCAGCGTTGACGTCGACCTCACTCCCCAGGGGGCCGCGCTGCGCGAGCGGGCCGCTGAGATCCCGGACGAGATCACCCGCGCGCTGCCGCTGACGGACGAGGAGGGCGAGCTGCTCCGCGGGTTGCTCGCCAAGCTCGACGGGCGAGGCCGTCCCTGAGGCCGCGGGGGCGCGGGCGGCGATCGCATCGGCGGTCATCGCCGATGCGACGGCGCCTTCCGGCACAAAAGGCTGGGCGGAGAGGCCGCAATCCTGGCCAGGACAGAACCGATCCGTTCCGAAGGAGAAACGATGCCCAACGACAAGACAGACATCACCGTGCGTGAAGCCGACGGCAACCGCCTTGAGGCGTATGTGGACGGGCAGGTCGCCGGGATCGTCGAGTACATCCCGGCCCAGCGCCTCATCGCCTTCGTCCACACCGAGGTCGAGCCCCGGTTCGAGGGGCGCGGTGTGGGATCTGCGCTGGCCAGGGCCGCGTTGGAGATGGTCAAGGCCTCGGACGCCAGGTTCTTGCCCCGTGTGCCCCTTCATCGCGGGCTGGAGCGCGAAGCACCCGGAGTACGACCCCTGGCGCTATCAGGCGACCAGCCGCGTCACGGACTGACGGCCCGGCCCGCCTTCCGCGGCTACAACTCTCCGGGGACGGCGTAGCGGTAGAAGAAGGGGCCGATCTGCCCGGCCAGCGCGCGCGTGAGGCCGGAACTGTCCTCCAGCAGTCGCGCACCCGGGTCGAGGTCGCCGACGTAGACCGGGTCGAAGCCGGCGTCGCGGATGAGCCGGGCGGTGACGTCCTTGGCGGCGGGCTCGGCGGCGTAGAGGTTGCTCGGTGTCACCCGCTGCGCGGTGATCTGGTCATAGGCGGCGGCGAAGACGGTGGAGAAGGATTTCGCGGTGGGGCCGCCGATGATGGATTTGACCTGGTGGGCAAGGGAGGGGAAGGCGCTGTCGCGTTCGGTGTAGAGGTTGGTCGCGTCGATGGTCACCTGCCCGTTGAGCCCGGTCACCCTGCGCAGTGCCTCGGCAATGGTGTCTCCGGGCACCGCCACCACCACGATGTCGGCGTCCGAGGCGTCGCCGCCGTCCCGGCCGAGAGTGCGGACCTGGTGGCCGGCCTTCTCCCAGAGGCGCGCCAGGCCGCCGCCGACCCGCCCGCGTCCGATCACTGTGATGTTCATGCCGACTCCTTGAGGGCGGTGATCCCGCCACGAATAGTTGGGTGATCCAAAAGTCGGGAAGGCCGCCAGATCGATGACTCGTAAGCCTTCTCGTCAGCGGCCCTCGCACGGCTCGGCCGGGCAGTCCCCAGCGGCACGGGCCGTGACCGCCGAACTCACACGAGCAGGGCTGGAGGGGGCAACTCTTGTTCTGGCCGGCAACCCCAGCCCCTCCGGCATCAGCGACACCGAAAGTGCCGCTGTGGTCCAAGGGTATCTCGGACATGTCGGGCTGAGTCTTCTCCCCGGCTCGGGGGGAGGCGCGGCGAAGCTCACCCGCCGCCACCAAGCAGCGATCACCCTGGTCAGGGCGCTCCTCTGCTTCAACACAGAAGCCGCCGGACAGGGGCTGAGCGTTCCTACGCAGGCTTCTCCAATGGAAGATCGCGCAACTGGCGGCGTGAGGTGATGCTGAGTTTGCGGAAGATACTGCGTAGATGTGCGTCGACCGTTCGAGGGCTCAAGAACAGCTTGGCGGCGACCTCTTTGGAGGTGGCGCCGGTGGCGACCAACTGCGCGATCTGTAGTTCTTGGGGAGTGAGCGAGCCGAGCGTGTCCGTCGCTCCTGCCCTGGGGCGTTCGCCGAGGGCGCGCAGCTCGCGGGCTGCTCGCTCGGCGAACGCGGCCGCCCCCATGGTGGACAGCATCTCGTGTGCCGCGTGCAGATGTTCGCGGGCTTCGCGTCGCCGCCCCTCACGGCGGAGCCACTCGCCGTACAGCAGTCGGGCGCGTGCCAGGTGCCCCAAGGCCTCGCACTGGGAAAGCCGGTTGATCGCACTCCGGTAGAGGGACTCTGCCGGGCGGCCAGTGGCCAGAAGGGCGCGTGAACGAAGCTCGACCCCGGCACCCCAGTCGGTGTCGGTCACGCCGGTCCGCTCACGCAGCCGCGCCAGCGCCCGGGCGGCGAGATCCCGCCGCCCGGCGCGGGCCGCGGCCTCGATGAACTCTGCCGGTATCCATGCTTGGAACCCGAGCTCGTCGAGTTCCCAGGCGTGCCGGCATGCCCGCAGCGCGGCGTCGTAGCGGCCGAGCCCGTTGAACAGAACGGCTTGGGCGTATTCCACGGCGGTCAGCAGCCTTCCCTCGAAACGCTCTGTCGCGTCCCGCACTCCCGCTTTGGCGAGAGTGGAGGTGCGTTCGCCGTCTCCGCGCCAGGCGGCGAGGGTGATGTCCACGTAAACAAGGGCCGGCGTGCCGATGTCCGCGGCGATGCAGTACGCCTCGTCGATCAGCGCCGCGGCGGCGGAGAACTGCCCCGCGTGGATATGTGCGAGGGCCCTGTAGCTCAACCCCACGGGGAGGAAGGCCAGCGCCCCGTCGCGGCGGGCGATGTCGACCTGGCGGTCGGCGAGTACCCGCCACGCCTCGTCGTCCCATAGGTCCATCGCCGCGCTGCACGCGAGCCACATCCAGCCACACCCGGGTTCTCGTCCGCGGTAGGCGCCGATGGCGTCCCGCAGGAGCGGCGCGGCGACCGGAAGTCCCCGCGTGACCTCGGTGGTCAGCCCGTCGAGGAGCAGGTCGAGCGGCCGTGCCGGCAAGGGCGCGGGCAGGACCGTGCGGGCCGCCTCGGCGGTCTCGGCCAGACGCGGTGCGGGACCGAACCGGCCGGCGAACAGCACTGCCGCGAACGCCTCCAGGAAGATCTCGCGCGCCGACCGGGCGTCGACCGGCGCGGTGAGCGCCGCCGCGCGCAGGAGCATGGCGACCGCGTCATCGTCCCGCTTCGCGCTGAAGGCGATCCGTGCGTGCAGCGTCTCGGCAGCGGCTCGCTGAGCCTGGTCCAAGGTCGCGGTCTTCACTGAGGCCAGCAGGCGCAACGCCTCCTCAGGTTCACCGGCGTCGAGCTTGGCCTGCGCGGCCGCCAACGCTCTGCGGTTCCGAGGAGATGTCTCGGCGGTCAGGAAGGCCGCGTTCTCCAGAAAGGCGGCGACCGAGGCCAGGCCGCCGCGCTTCGCGGCCCGGTCGGCGCAGCGTTCGAGTTCGTCGGCGACCTCCGCGTCGGGGCCGGCGGTGGCCTGTCCCCGGTGCCAGGCACGGCGGTCGGGATCGGCGGACGGGTCGGTGGCTTCGGCGATCGCTTCATGCGCACTGCGCCTGTCCTTCGGTGAGGCGGCGCGGTAGATCGCCGAACGCACGAGCGGATGCCGGAACCGCAACGCGACCCCGATGTCCACCAGCCCGGCCGCCTGCGCGGGCGCCGCCGCCTCGATCCCGACACCGAGCAACCCGGCGGCCCGGCACAGCAACGCCAGATCACCGACGGGCTCGACCGCCGCCACCAGCAACAACCGCAAGGTCGGCCTGGGAAGGTCCTTCAGCCGTCGCTGCAAGCTTCTTTCGATCGGGGGCAGCACATAGCGCCCATCGGAGCCTGCGAACCCACCTGACAGTTCGGCGGGCCCGATGCTGTGCGACAGCTCCAGCAGCGCCAGGGGATTGCCCCGCGCCTCGGCGATGACACGCTCGTGCACTCCCTCGTCAACGGCGGCGTGGAGTTGAGAAGCCAGAAGTGCGCGAGCGTCGGCCTGGCCCAAGCCGCCGATGAGCACCTCAGGCAGTCGTGCCAGCTCTTGCCGGTCATCAGGCTCACGGCAGGCGAAGATCAATGCGACCGGCTCCGAACCGATCCTGTGGGCGACGAAGCCCAGTACCTGCGCCGAGGCGTGATCCAGCCAATGCGCATCGTCGACCACGCAGATCAGCGGACGCCGGCCGGCGACCTCCGACAGGAGGGTGAGCACCGCCAGACCGACCAGGAACCGATTAGGCGCCTCGCCCTCACGCAAGCCGAAGATCGTGCTCAGGGCGTCCTGCTGGGGATGGGGCAGGCGTCCCAGCCGGTCCATCAACGGTGCGCACAGCTGGTGCAACGCCCCGAAGGCCAGTTCCATCTCGAACTCGACCCCTGCACACCGCAACACCTCGAAACCCGGCGTCGCGGAGGCGGCCTCCAGCAACGCGGTCTTGCCGATCCCCGGCTCGCCCCGGACCACCAACGCACCGCCGCATCCCCCACGGGCAGCCTCCACCAGCGTGGCCAGCCGTTCGCATTCCTTCTGCCGGCCGACGAGCGCTGCGGAATCAGGACGGGAAGGCAAATCGATCATCAGTCGGGACAGCTCCGAGAGTCGTATATCACCCTACTCCGTGACCTGCGAAAACCGGTGTCCGAGACTCCCCGGCATCTTGCGGTGGGGTCGGCCCCGCCGGGGTCGGCGGTTCCCGGGTGATGCGAGCACAGCCGAGCGTGCGCAGATCCGATCGCCTAGGGACGAACATCGGCGGTCGTCACCGATGCCGACGGGTCGAAGCCGTCGGCAGCATCGGCACAAAGCCGAATCGACCAGGGGGCAATCATGAGTCAGATCATCACAGGAACGCCGTTGGAGGGCCGGGTCGCCGTGGTGACAGGCGCCTCCAGCGGCATCGGTGAGGCCACCGCCGAGCGTCTGGCGCAGCTGGGCGCCAAGGTCGCCCTGTTGGCCCGCCGCAAGGACCGTCTTGAGGCCGCCGCCGAGCGCATCGCCGGCAGGGGCGGCGCCGCGCTCGCACTGCCGACCGACGTCACGGACCGCGCCGCCGTCCTGGCCGCCGCCGACCGCGTCACCGCCGAACTCGGCCCCGCGGACCTGGTCTTCGCCAACGCAGGCGTACAGCTCATCTCCCAGATCGGCGATCTGAAGGTGGACGACTGGAACGCCCAGATCGACCTCAACATCAAGGGCGTGATGAACACCATCGAGGCCTTCGTGCGCTCACTGGAGCTGGTCGCCGCCGAGGGCCGGCCCGCCGACCTGATCACCACGTCGTCGATCGCGGCCACCCGGGTGCTGGAGAAATTCTCCGTCTACTCCGGCACGAAGGCCTACCTCAGCCACTTGACCCGTCTCCTGCGTACCGAGCTGGGGCGCAAGATGGTGCGCGTCTCCACCGTGGAACCGGGCATGGTCGACACCGAGCTGCCCGATCACGTCACCGACCCCGACGCCACCCGGCTCATGGCCGACCTGCTGCGGCAGATCGACTGCCTGCAGTCCGAAGACGTCGCCGAGTCGGTCGCCTTCATCGCCTCCGTGCCACGCCACGTCAACCTCACAGAGATCACCATCCTTCCCACCGCACAAGCCGTCTGACCGCGGAGCGCCCCGTCCCACCGATGTGAGCGCCTCGGGGCTCTGCCGACGCCGCCGGCGAAGATGCCGGCGGCGTCACGACGGAACAAGGCCAAAAATCGTCTCCGGCATCGCCCCGGCACCTGCCTCGATAACGGCGGCCTCCCCTGGCCCGGCGACTTGGCACGCGCCCAACGGCCACAGACAGGAGCTGGCCGCTCGTCAGGACGAGTTTCCGGTGGGATCAGCGTCGTCGCCCCGCACCACGTCCGGGGTGCGCCGCTCGGCCTCGGCACCGGCGGCCGCATGCGCGAACTCCTCCTGCAGCCGGACCTCTTCGACGTCGAGCATCTCTTGAATCCGCCGGAGCACGATGTCGTCGATGCGTCGTTCGTCGCGCAGCCGCACCAGGGCGGTGCGCTTGACGCTCAGCAGCGCATGCTGCAGTTCCAACTTCCTGAGCCTGGCCCGCTCGGCCAGCGCGTTGTTGCTCGTGTCATCGGCCTGCGCGCGCAGTTCGGCCGAGATCGCGGCGACCTCCGGCTCGGGAACGTCCAGCCGAGCGGCTTGCCGCGGCAGCGCCTCAAGCGCCGCCTCGGCGATGCGACGCAGCGCCATCTCCTCCTCGGCCGATTCCGCAGTGTCGGCGGGCAGCCTCGCCCAGCGCAGAACTGCCGGAAGCGGCTGACCCAGCGCCACAAACGTCACCACGATGACCACCACGGTGATGAACACGATCGCGTCTCGGTAAGCCAGCGGAAGGTCGTTCGCCATCGTCGTCGGCACCGCGAGCGCGGCCGCCAGCGACACCGCCCCGCGCATGCCCGCCCAGGCCAGCGGGAGCCGGTGCCTGGCGCTGATGCGCCGCAGACGCTGCTGCGGGCGGCGATCCAGCAGCCGGACGAGATAAGGGACGGTGTAGAACCACGCCATGCGCGTGCCGATCACGATCGCGCTGACCGCCGCCGCGATCCCGACGGCACGCGGAAGCGAGACCGATGACAGCCCCCGCACCGCCCCGGGCAGCTGCATCCCGATCATGACGAACAATGCGCCGTTCAGCACGAAGCTGGTGACCTCCCAGAACGAGACGGCCTGGAGGCGGGCGGCCGACCCGATCACGCGGGGCCCGAACTGACTGAGGATGAGACCGCACGTGACCACGGCGAGAACCCCGGACACGTGCGCCAACTCGGCGGGAAGGAAGGCCGCGAACGGGGTGAGGACGCTGAGCGCGCTCTGCAGCACCGGCTCGCGCATCCGGCGGCGCAACGCGACCACGACAGCGGCCACGGCGATCCCGATCGCGACGCCGCCGGCGTAGGAGCCGACGAACCGCAGGGTGGTGCCGGGCAAGGAGAACGGGTGCTGCTCCACGGCCACGTCGACGGCCACCGCGAACAGCACCAGCGCTGTCCCGTCGTTGATCAGGCTCTCCGCCCGCAGCATGGTCAGCCACCTGCGCGGCAGTCCCTTGGCAACGGCTGCCACCGCGACGGCGTCGGTAGGAGCCAACACCGCGCCCAGCACGAACCCGACCGGCCAGCTGAATCCCAGCGCGTGCGCGACCGCGGCCACCGCCGCAGCAGTGACGAGCACCAGACCCGTAGCCTGCAACGTAATCGACCGCAGGTTGCTTCGGATCTCCCGCAGCGACGTGGTCAGCGCCTCCCAGTACAGCAAGGCGGGCAGGAACAGCAGCAGCACCAGCTCCGACGGGAAGGACACCGAGTCGAAGGCCGGAGTCAGACCGATCAAGCACCCGCCGGCCAGCAACAGCAGAGGCTCACTGATCCGCAGGTGGCGCGCCGCCCATGTCAGGAGCAGGACTGCGGCCACGATGACCACAACGGTTGCCAGGACCATCACCACACCTCTTCCCGCCCACCCACGGAGATCGGACTTCCCCGACCCCTCCCGGGCCGACCTTGCCACGGTCACCGAAGTCAGCAGGCATCAGCGGAAGCAAAGAAATGTTCGAGAAAAGCCACCTCACCACCAGGGGGGCGGATCGAGCCGCTTCTGCCCGCGCAGCCCGCTCGGGGTGGCCGGTGGGCCGAACCCACGTGCAGGACACTCGGGCGGTCGCCCGGGGCCTGACCGCCAAGATCCAATCGGGGCCACCATCCCCGAACGCTCCGACTGGCGGACTGGACGGGCCAGCCGCGGGCTCGCGCGGCGGGCGCCCGCCGGTCTTCGACCCAGCCGTCTACAAGCCGCAACGTGGTCGAATGCGCACCCTGCTCTATCGGCTGACCCCGGCCTGGTCGAGCTGGTCGGCGCACTGTCGGATCGAAGTACGCCGATCCATGCGGACGCGGGTCGCCCTCCGGGAGGCCAGGGTCCTTCCCGCGCCGGCTGCGGTCGTCGCGCCCTACGTCGGGTTGCTGGACCTGTCACCGAACAGTGCCTGGCGCTCCCGCTCGCGGTCGGCCTCGGGAACGAGGCTCAGAACGATCTTGCCTCGGGTGTGACGCCGAGCCAGCTCGACATAAGCCTCGCCGACCCGTTCCAGCGGATACACCGTGCTGATCGGCACGGCCAGCCGGCCGCGGGCGACCAGGTCGGCCAGCTCGGCGACCAGCACAGGGGAGAACGCGTCCTCCTGAGCCCGGCCGTGCACGCCATAGCGGCGGACCGCCAGGGGGTCGGCGACGGTGTTGATCCGGTGTGCCGGGATACCGAGTGCGATGGCGATATCGACGTTGCCCCGGCCGAAGGTGTCGATGTAGGCGTCCACACCCTCGGGAGCCGCCTTCCTGATCTCCTCGGCCAGGCCAGGGCCGTGCGGGACAGGGACGACCCCCAGGGAGCGGAGGAAGTCGAAGTTGTGCCCCCCGGCGGTACCGACGACGGTGGCGCCGCGCAGCCGCACGAGCTGCGCGGCCAGGACGCCGACGCCGCCCGCCGCGGCCGACACCACCACGGTCTCCCCCGGCCGGGGCTGGACTGCGTCGACCGCCGCCCAGGCCGTCGCCCCGACCGCCGACAGCGGCGCCGCCTCCTCCCAGGAGACACCCACCGGTTTGAGTGCTACGGCATCGGCGTCCAGGGCCACGTAGTCAGCCTGCGCCGCGCGAGGAGCGAACCCGATGACCTCATCGCCCGGGGCGAAACCGGTCACGCCCTCGCCTGTGCTGACCACCCATCCGGCGAAGTCGTTGCCCTGTCCCTCGGGGAAGGTCGCAGGCCAGATATCAGCGAAGGCCCCCTCCCGGATGCCAATCTCCCCAGGATTGATCGGGGCGACGACCGTGCGGACCAGTAGCTGTCCCGGCCCGGGCACAGGCTTGGGCACCTCGACGATCCGCAGTACCTCGGGGCCTCCGTAACTGTCGAATCTCACTGCTCTGGACATGAATTCTCCTTGGAGGCGCTGGTAGGAGGCCGGAACGCGCTCGGGGCAAGGTCGCCGAAGCAGATCGGGTCGCAGGCTGGCGCCTTACCCACGCCCCCGCCCGCGGAGGGCCGGAACATCATGGCGTGGCCTGCGTCAAGGCTGTCACCCGCATCGGCCCGGACGCGTCGGCGAAAATCACCTATGCCGTCCGTCCCGGCGGCAACCACTTCTGCCCTGGTCCTCGTCCACGGCGCATGGCACAGCCCATGAGTCTGGGAGCAGCTCATCGCCGACATGCCCGGCGTAACGATCCAAGCCGTCACGCTCACCTCCACCGGCCCCGACCCGGCACCACTCGGAGATCTCTACGACGACGCGGCGGCGCCCCGGCCACAGATCAGCCGCCCGTCGAGCCCAAGGGTGCCGCGATCGACGCGGTAGAAGCCGTACACGATGTTCAGGATCACGGTCTGCCGGAACCGTTGCGCCGATCAGCCTGGTGACCTGGCCGCGCCGCCGACCTCGACCAGCCTGGAATGACGCACTCAGGGTGATCGACCGACTGTATGAGCGCTTCGGAAATCTGCGAAGTGTACGGTGGCTCCCGAAACTGGCTCCCGAGACTACGAAGCGCTCATTGGCAACACACGAGATCGCGCCGTGGACGACGCTCTGACCTGCGGAAACTTGGGGTGGGCGATACTGGGTTCGAACCAGTGGCCTCTTCGATGTGAAGCATCGAAAGGGGCGTTCGAGCAGGTAAGCGTGGCTCTCACCTCGGGCGTCCACGACTGCCAAGGTCCAGCAGAGTCCACGCAGTTGCGCCACCATCGTCAAGCAACCCGTCAGGCACCGCCAGCACCGCCACCGGCAGTTCTACCGCCACCACGAGCGTAGGCCCCTGGCGCCAGGCGCCGACTCCTCGTTTGAGCCAAGCTCACCTGCGCCCGACTCAACTCCCCTTCCACACAGCGATAACTCGCGAACTGTCGACGTCCATTCGTGTCCACTACGACTGTCACCCAGGTAGACACTCACCTTACGCAGGCTTGCGTCCCGGACGTACGACCTTCCAGCGATACACCACACGGGCCGCTCAGGGCTGACTGCTTCTCAGCGAACTAGGTCGTGCTTTGCCGCGCTCATGTGAAGGCACGTGGGCATGGCCGAGCAGACGGAATCAAGATCACGACTGCTGCCTTTCCGGATGGAAACAAAAGGTGTGTCCATCGAGGCCGACACCAATTAGCCGAACGAGCCTTTTAGCGAGCACTGCAGCGTCTGCACGGGTGGTGCATAGCCGCCAAGATTTCAAGGTCTGTCAAAGTCTCGGGATGTCGCATGCCATAAAATTCCCCATCGATTTCTACAGCCTCTTCGGCGGCAGCAACTGCCTCGGCATGTCGATGCAGAAAGTAGCAGACCTGTGCAAGATGAACTAGCACTGCAGCGCGTGCAGTTCGAGAAGAGGTCTCGGCCCTCTTCAGTAATTCAGCGGCTTCGAGCAGGTCCCCGTAGGTCGATTCAGCCTTTTCCAATGAACCAGACAGAATGTAATGCAACCCAAGTCGGCCTCTAACGCCCAGAAACTTGGAGATAATCTCAGGGCTATCAACCCAGTTGTGCAGCACCGCATCGACTCCAGCAAGCAAGGCCTCGGTCTTCTTCAAATCGCCAGCGTCTATCGCCGCATCTGCATAGGACAAGGTATTGTCAATGTATCTGTACTGCCCACCACGAGTTACTCGTTCATCCTCAGCCGCCGCATAGTTAAAGAGCCCGTACTTAACTAGGTCCGCAATATCCAACCGCCCGCGGGCGAGTAGCACCGCATCGCCATAAATAGCATCGCGCACGTTAGAGCTTACGCCAGGATACCTATCCAACTCGAGAAGCGCATACTGATTCTGATCATTAGCCTCCTCATGTCGATTGAGAAGCCATAGCAACTGAGTCAGGCTATGATAGACAACTAGAGATTGCTCTCCAAGCCCCTGAAAGTTCCGCTGCGCTAGCGACAGCTTATCGACGACCTCTAGTGCAAGTGATCGATCTCCGGTAAACAGGGCTACTTGAGCCTGCATGTTCCAAGTATCAACGATCGCTTGAAAGTTTTCACTCAGTTCCGCCAACTCAATATTTTCATCGAGAAGAGAGCGAGCCTCTTCTATTCTCCCCACCTGAAGCAGAGCTAGCACACCGAAAAAACGAAACGCAAAGGGAGCGCTGCCTGGCAACAATCCTTGTTGTGAACGATCTACTACTTCCTTAAGTGTGGGTTCAATATAACGAAGTGCGGAGTGAAAGTCATGCATGTCAAGGAGCCGCTTGATCACCTCCGACGCTCCGGCAATCACCGCAGGACCGTATATCTCTGCTTCCAGAGCGAGTTGAAGTGCTGATTCGAGATGCAAGGCATAAAGTTCTTTGCTGGCTGGGGTATGCTCTCCAAGAGAGATAGGAGCCAGGAGAAGTCCGAAGGAAGCTCTCAACCATTCGATGTTATTCTTGGTCGTTCGTCGCGCGATCAAGCGAACCATCGGATGCGTTATCAATCCATCTCGTTCTCGCCGCACAAGCGAGAGACGAACCAGGGCTTCTAAAGCAGAGTCGAAACTTGCCTCGTCTTCAAGGGCGATTCTTGCCTCCCAACCCTCTCCTTTTAGCTTGGATAGCCGCTCATCTACTGTTTCTTCCTGCATAGACGGATATTCTCCTACATACGTCCACAAGGACTTACAAGAGAACACCTCCTCAGGAACTCGATCGGAGCCAAGACAAGCGAGGATAGAGAGGAGGCCTTGCGCTAGTGGCTCTCGCTCAACTGCGGAGGCGATAGCTAGGCGGATCGCTTGGACAATTGATTTGGGATACCCCGCAGCCTCACCCTTATCTAGAACAATCAAAGGTGTTCGCTCTAGTCTATGAATATACCCCTGCGCGTCGAGGCTCATTAGTCGACAATAGTTAGCTGCCTGCGTAATTGCCAGTGGGTGATCGTGAAGTTTCGTCACCACGCGGGCAACGTCATCCCACGGCCAACTTGGAAGAATCTTCGAGGCATATTCAATGCTCTCGCTCCTCTTCCACGGCGCCAGATTAAGATGCTCGTAAGCATCATCCAGGTGTGGCATCGTTGTCGTAATAAGTACCCGACACAATGCTTGCCGCGGTATTAGTCCTCGCAATATTTCGGGATCTGTTACCCCATCCAGAATTAGAAGTATGCCGCTACTCTCGGGGAATCTGGATGCGACAGATCCGTTGTTTCCACCGAGGGTAACCCTCGACTCTAGAGAAACTTCTAGGAATCCTAGGTCGGTTAGAGTGTTAATTACATGAGACCGTACACTAGCGTCGATGAAGATAGACCTGAAGTCCTTGTGCGTGGCCGCAAAATGCAAGGCTAGACTGGTTTTACCACATCCAGTAAGTCCGTGTATGACGACAGGCGAAACAGCGTCGGGGCAACTGTCAGCCAGCAACCAGCGCAGGGCTGCCAGTTCTTCATCACGCCCCGTAAACAGCGGATCTGGTTCCCACCCCGGACTTACATCCGGAAGATGCTGGGCTTGCAACTTGTCACAGCATGCAAGAATGTGTGCTTTTATAGCCTCAGCAGCCAGAAATTTCTTAGAATTCGCATGAGACAACTCGGACTCGATCTGTTCTCTAACGGTTGCCCCCAGTGCAGGCGCGCTCAGGCTCCTACTTGGCGGTGTGTCCGTCCCGGCTTCTTGAATTAGATCCAGCAAAGCTTTATAACACTGGCTTGCATGGCGACTAGAACGACCTTGTTGCTCAAGAAACTCTTCTAGTCGTCGAATCGCTACATCCGTTATTTCTTTTCGTCGAGGCAATGGCTCCAAGGGGAAAGAGAGGGATTGGAGGAAGGCTGCCGCTTCTTTCGAGGAGCATCCCAACTGCCGCGCCACCCGCTCAGAGACAGCTTCTATGTCCCTAGGAGCGTGGCTGGTGCAAGCCTTCCACAAATCCTTTGCTGGCCCAGCAAATCCCGCATTGCTCACAAAAGCTACACTGCAAGACTTCTTGGCGTTTTCCCACACGCAGTATAGATCCTCCAGGACGGAGTCCTTCTTCAATGCGGCCCATGACCAATTTGGATCGCTTCGGTGATTAGGCTCTCGATGCTTTATTGAAATCAACTCGGGAGATCCGTCACTCGGAAGCAGAATCAAGTCCGTCGAATGCTCGATTAGTACGGCGGCGAGCCGCTCACTCATGAGTCTTGTGAGGATTATGAGAGCGATGCATTCATCTTGATATTCGTATCGCGCTCTCGTCTCGGGCGCGGTATTCCTCGGGTCGCTTGGCAGTCCTTCGGCTGCTGCCTTGGCCTGATCATGGGACCACAACGACTTGCCCTGTGCGCTCGAGTCCGCCACGTCCTCGATTGTAAACCGGCTGAGGCTAGTCATGCAGTTCCGAGAAGCATCTGCGCTGATCAGGGGAGCAAGTCCGTTCTTCTGAGTGTCCTCACATGGTGATCTGATCAACTCACCTCGTGTCCTCGCTCAAGACCTAGCCGAGGACACGGACTCCGTCATGTTGGCGGACGGGGACGACGGTGGGCGTGGCCAGGGCATCTTGGACTCGGCTGAACGCCAGGTCCTCGGGGCGATGATGCTGTCGGCCCGGGCCGTGGTCGACGCCCGCGAAGTCCTGGACGGCAGCGAGTTCTACCGGCCCGCCCACCAGGAGATCTGGCAGGCCGTCTGCGACCTGGCCGACCGCGGCGACCCCTGCGAACCGACCGCCGTCGCGGCCGAACTCGGCCCGCGCCGCCTCACCAAAGTCGGCGGCGGCCCCTACCTGCACACCCTCATCCAGGACACGGTGTCCTCCACCCAGGCCGGCTACTACGCCCACCGGGTCGCCGATCTCGCCTACGCCCGCACCGTCGCGATGACCGGAATCCACCTCACCCAACTCGGCCACCAGGCCGCAGGCGGTGACGCCCTCGACCTGCGCGCCTCGGTCACCTCGGCCGTCCAGGAAATCACCGCACCGGACACCCGAGGCTGGCCGGCCCCCACACCGCTTGAGGCCGCCCGCGAACTGCCGACCTTCCCGCTACCGATGCTGCCGGACTGGCTCGCCGAATACGCCGCCCGACTGGCCGAACAAACCCAGACACCACCCGACCTGGCCGGCTGTCTGGCCCTTGCCGTCCTCGCCGTCACCGCCGGCGGAAAGGTCTGGGTGCAGGCGCGCGGCTGGCGCGAGCCGACCAACCTGTTCACCGTCATCGCGCTCGGCCCCGGCAACCGCAAGTCCGAGGTCTTCGCGGCCATGACCGCACCAATCCGCGCCGCCGAGATAAGGCTCCGCGACCAGGCCCAGCCCTACATCACCGACATAGCCATCCAGCGGCGCGTCGCCGAGGCCGACATGGAGAAGGCCGAGAATGCCGCGATCAACGCCGTTGACGCCGTCGTCCGCGAGCAGCACC
Organism: Actinomadura sp. NPDC049753; assembly: GCF_040674655.1. Classification (NCBI taxonomy): domain Bacteria; kingdom Bacillati; phylum Actinomycetota; class Actinomycetes; order Streptosporangiales; family Thermomonosporaceae; genus Actinomadura; species Actinomadura sp. NPDC049753. Next base: position 116,377 of record NZ_JBFARL010000001.1, read on the forward strand.
TGGCAGACGCGCGCATCGCCGCCGAACGCCTCCAGGAGCTGCTGATACCGGCCGAGCCGCGGCTGTTCTCCGACGACGCAACACCCGAAGTCCTGACCTCTCAGCTCGCGCAGCAGGGCGGGCGGATGGCCGTGCTGTCCCCGGAGGGCGAGATCTTCTCGATCGCCGCCGGCCGCTACAGCGGCGCCCCCAACTTCGCCGTCCTCAAGCACGGCCACGCCGGCGAAGGCATGCGCATCGACCGCGTCGGTCGGCCCTCGGAAATCATCGAGTCCGCACACGTCACCCTCGGCATCTGCACCCAACCCGACGTCCTGGCCGGCCTCGCCGACACCCCGCAATTCCGCGGCCAGGGCCTCCTCGGACGTCTGCTCTACTCCGTCCCGGCCTCACTCCTCGGCTACCGCGACGCCAGCCCCGAACTGATCCCCGCGCACATCGCCCAGACCTACACCGACACCCTCACCGGCCTCATCACCTGACTGCACGACATCCCCGAACCGATCACGCTCACCTTCACCGAAACCGGCCTCAGCGCCGTCCAAGACCTGCTGCGCGAAACCGAACCGCGCTTCCGCCCCGGCAACGACCTGGCCCACATGCCCGACTGGGGCGGCAAGCTCCCTGGCGCAGTCGTCCGCATCGCTGGCCTACTCCACCTCGCCCAACACCATCACGGCACATGGAACCGCCCCATCACCGCCGACACCTTCGCCTGCGCCCGCCAGATCGGCGACTACTTCCTCACCCACGCCCAAGCCGCCTACGACCTCATCGGCGCCGACCCCGACCTGGCCGACGCCCGCGCCCTACGCGACTGGATCGCCCGCGCCGGCATTCACCGCTTCACCGCCAGCGACGCCGTCCAAGCCCTGCGCCCCCGCTTCCGCAAGGTCGCCGACACCGAGGCGGGCCTACGCGTCCTAGACGCTCACGGCTGGATCAGACGGCGCCCCTCCGCACCACGCGCCAGCGGCCCCGGCCGCGTCCGCGCCACCGTCTACGAGGTCCACCCACACACCCTCGAAGATCCGCCCAGAGACCCATAACCACACCCCCGCGGCGGCTACGCACGGTGACTGCCTTAGGGCGCGAACCCCCGGACGAGCCCCTGCAGGCCTGCAAGTAATGCAGAGAAATCAATTGTTCTGCATTTCCTGCATACCTGCAGCCGCACAGCCCCTCGCCAGCACCCGATCCCCGTCACCCAACGTGACGACACTCAGAGGAGATCACGATGCCCAGAACCACCGCCCCCACCCCCGAAGAACCGGACGAAGGGAGCAAAGCCGCCCGCCAGCGGCGCCCGCAGGGGGACGGCGGCCTGCGCTGGAGTGAGAGCCGGCAGCGCTGGATCGCCGAGATCACCATCGGGTACACCCCGGAGGGCAAGCGGATCGTCCGCTCCGCCAGCGACCGGAGCAAGAGCAAGGCGCTCAAGAAGCTTCACCAGAAACTCCGCGACCGCGAAGACGGGCTGCCGAGCGAGGACACCAGATACACCGTCGCCCAGGCCGTAGAGAACTGGCTTGAACACGGGCTTAACGGCCGCGACCCCAGCACCGTCCAGACCAAGCGGTTCCTGGCGGCCAAGCACATCATCCCGGAGCTCGGCGCCCGCAAGCTCAGAGAGCTTTCGGCCGACGACGTCGACACCTGGCTGACCCGAAAGGCAAAGCAGGTCAGCACCCGCACGCTTCAGGAGCTGCGGTCCATCCTCAAACGCTCCGTCGCCCGGGCCCAGGCCCGCGACAAGGTGAAGCGGAACGTCGTGCTGCTGTGCGAGCTGCCCAAGGGACGCCCCGGCCGGCCGTCCAAGTCGCTGACGCTGGAACAGGCCGAGGCCGTTCTCACCGCCGCCGAAAGCGCGCGCCCTGGCTACGCGCCTACGTGGTGCTTTCGCTGCTGACCGGTGCTCGTACCGAGGAGCTGCGGGGGCTGGAATGGTCGCACGTCGTCGCCTATGACCAGGAGCGTCAGGCGTGGCGGCCGGTGGGCGCGGCCGGCTGGGAGCATGAGGAGTTCGCCGTCTACGTCTGGCGCTCGGTTCGCGCGTCCGGCGACACCAAGACGCCCAAATCTCGCCGGACGCTCAAGCTCCCCCAACGCTGCGTCCCGCCCCTCGTCGCGCTGTGGGAGGACCGCAACGGGCGGACCGACGGCCTGGTGTTCGCCACGCGGGCCGGCGCGCAGCTCGCCGCCGGCAACGTCCGGCGCGAGTTCCGCCGCGTCATCGCCCGGGCCGGCCTCGAGGCCGAGCAGTGGACGCCGCGGGAGATGCGGCACAGCTTCGTGTCGGTGCTGTCGGACCGCGGCGTGCCGATCGAGCACATCTCCCGCCTGGTTGGGCACAAGAGCCCGACCGTCACCGAGAAGGTCTACCGGCAGCAGATCAGGCCCGTGATGGACGAGGGCGCGACCGCCATGGATCGGATCTTCCCTGAGCTGATCATCGAGCCGCCGTCAGGCAGTTAGTCAGGCTCGGGGCGCTTTGGAGGTCTCCAAGACGACGAAGAGGCCGCTTCCAGATACTGGAAGTGGCCTCTGACCTTGCCGTATAAGGGGGTGGGCGATACTGGGTTCGAACCAGTGGCCTCTTCGGTGTGAACGAAGCGCTCTCCCACTGAGCTAATCGCCCCTGCGGAACGCGTGTTCCGACGTCGGAAACTCTAGCGCATCTCCGGGGGTGGTCGCGCGCCGGTTTCCGTGGCTGCGGTGCGGGTGGCGGGGCTTCGGTCAGGTCCAGAAGGTGGGGTCTTCTATGTTCCAGGGGAGGGTCGCGCCGTAGACGGCCAGGTAGGCGGTCAGGGCGGCGGCCAGGGCTGCGGCCGTCAGGGCGCCGAGGATGGTGTTGCGGCGGCGGGTGCGGGGGTCGAGGGCCTTCTCCTTGGCTCGGTCGGCGGCGGTCCTGGCGCGGTGGAGGGCGCGCTGGGCCCAGGCGAACTCGGTGGCGAGGATGGCCAGGCCGATGACGATGCCGAGGAGGCCGGGGCCGGGGGTCACCATCATGATCAGGCCGCCGGCGAGGACGGCGGCGCCGGCGAGGAAGACGCCGGCGCGCCAGGCGGTGTTGAGGAGGGGGTTGCGCCGGATCCGGGCTCGGAAGCGGTGGGAGAGGCGCGGTTCCGAGGGCGTGGAGTCCTTTTCATGATTTATTGCCACGGTTTTACTCTAAGCCAGCGGATGGGCGCTCGGGAGCCCGCGAAGGTGGGTGGATCGGGCCGTGGGGCAGGCGGGACGGCGCGAAGGAAACTTGCGAATGATCCGCTTTTGCCCAGGTCAGACGCGGGTTTTGCTAGGGTGAGATGGATCACAAACGCCGGGGACGCCGGAATGTTCGGCCGAGTTCAGGCAGTTAGGCGTCATAGATCGCGGGGATGTCGGTGGGAAGGAGCACCGCCACCGAGGCACCCCGTGAGCCAGCGGGACCGACGTAAGAGGGAATGGCCATGAACAGCAGTACCACCGTCTCAGCAGAGCTGGGCCTTCGTCTCGTCGTCCCCGACCGCACGACCGTCCCTCTGCTGGCCGGGCTGGAGTACGCGGCCGACGACCCGTACGCGATCCGGATGGCCTTCTACGTGGGCGACGACGAGCCGGTCGAGTGGATCTTCGCTCGGGAGCTGCTCACCGTCGGCATCGTGCGCAAGGTCGGGAACGGCGACGTTGAGGTCTGGCCCGGCGAGGACGACGGCACGCTCAACATCGCGCTGTCCTCCCCGTTCGGGGACGCGCTGTTCGAGGTGCCGCTCTCCCCTCTCGCCGACTTCCTCCACCGGACGTACCAGGCGGTGCCCGCCGGCGAGGAGAGCGAGTTCATCGACATCGACGCCGAGCTGGAGAACCTGCTCTGGCCGTCCTAGCCGGACAGGCGCGCGATGTGGCGCATCTTGTTCATCGCGTCCAGGGCGGCGACCTTGTAGGACTCGGCGAGGGTGGGGTAGTTGAAGACGGCGTTGACCAGGTAGTCGATCGTGCCGCCGCAGCCCATGACCGTCTGGCCGATGTGGACGAGCTCGGTGGCGCCGGTGCCGAAGACGTGGACGCCGAGGAGGCGCCGGTCCTCCGGTGAGACGAGGAGTTTCAGCATCCCGTAGGAGTCCCCGATGATCTGGCCGCGGGCCAGTTCGCGGTAGCGGGACACGCCCACCTCGAAGGGGACCTTGGCCTCGGTCAGGGCGTCCTCGGTGCGGCCGACGAAGCTGATCTCGGGGATGGTGTAGATGCCGATGGGCTGGGTCTCGTGGATCTGCGAGACGGGCTCGTCGCAGGCGTGGTGGGCGGCGAGGCGGCCCTGCTCCATCGAGGTGGCCGCGAGGGACGGGAACCCGATCACGTCCCCGACCGCGTAGATGTGCGGGACCTCGGTGCGGTAGTGCTCGTCGACCTTGATCCGGCCGCGGTGGTCGGCGGCGAGGCCCGCGGCCTCCAGGCACAGGTCGCCGGTCATGCCGTGGCGTCCGGCGGAGTACATGACGGTGTCGGCGGGGATCCGCTTGCCGCTCTCCAGGACGGTGATCGCGCCGTGCGCCATCCGCTCGACGGACGCGACGCTCTCGCGGAACCGGAAGGTGACGGCCAGGTCGCGCAGGTGGTACTTGAGCGCCTCGACGATCTCCAGGTCGCAGAAGTCGAGCATGCGCTCGCGCCGCTCGACGACGGTGACCTTGGTGCCGAGCGCGGCGAACATGGAGGCGTACTCGATGCCGATCACGCCGGCGCCGACGACGACCATGGTCTCGGGGATGCGGTCCATGTGGATGATGCCGTCGGAGTCGATGATCGTCCGGTCGTCGAAGTCGACGGTCTCGGGCCGGGCGGGACGGGTGCCCGTCGCGATGACGATGCGGTCGGCGGTGAGCTTCTGCTCGCGGTCGCCGGCCCCGCTGACGGCGATCGTGTCGGGTTCCAGGAAGCGGCCGGTGCCGGGCAGCACGGTGACGCGGTTGCGGGCGAGCTGGCTGCGGACGACGTCGGTCTCGCGGCCGATGACGTGCCGGGTGCGCATCCCGAGGTCGGCGACGGTGATCTCGTCCTTGACCCGGTAGCTCTGCCCGTACAGCTCCCGCTGGTTGAGGCCGGTCAGGTAGAGGACGGCCTCGCGGAGCGTCTTGGACGGGATCGTTCCGGTGTTGATGCAGACGCCGCCCATCATGTCGCGGCGGTCGACGATGCCGACCCTGCGGCCGAGCTTGGCGGCGGCGATGGCCGCGCGCTGCCCGCCGGGTCCCGAGCCGAGGACGAGGAGATCGAAGTCGCTCACTCCGCCAGTGTGACGTCTGGCCGCCCGTCCGATAAGGGCTTCAGGGAACGATTCCCCCGGCCCCTACGGCCTCAGCCCGCTGAGGCGTTCGCACGCCGACCACACCGCCTGCTGCCCCCGCGCGTCGAGCGCCCCTGACGGCCAGGCCGCGCGGCGCGCCTTGGCGTCGACATACGCGCCGGTGACGCCCTCCATCTCCGGGCGGGACGCCAGGTGGACGCTGGAACGCGAGGCCTTGGTCATGTCCGACAGCAGCAGCGGCCCCAGCAGCCTGATCAGCGGGGCGGCGGGCCGGTAGAGGTAGGGGAACGCGCGCATGGGGGTGGCCTGGTTCCCGGGGGTGTAGGCGTGGCCGGGGTAGGCCACGTTGACGGTCACCTCCTCGTCCTCCAGATGGGAGGCGAACCGGTGACTCATCGCCATCAGGGCCGTCTTGGCGTGGTTGTAGTGCGCGAACCTCCACCCGAGGTACTTCTTCTCCCCTTGCAGGTTGCCGGGATCGATCGTCCCGCCGGGCATGCCGCCGGTCAGGTTGACCACGCGCGCCGCGCCCGCCGCGCGCAGCGCCGGCAGGAGCAGGCAGGTGAGGGCGTACGGGGCGAGGACGTTGACGGCGAACGTGGCCTCGACGCCGTCCCGCGTGAGCCGCCGTTCGGCGTTCATGCCCCCGGCGTTGTTGACCAGGACGTCGAGCCGGTCGTACCGCTCGGTGACCTGATCGGCGAGGCGCCGCAGGCCGGCCAGGTCCGACAGGTCCGCGGTCAGCGCCGTGGCTTCGCCGGCGGCCTCCCGCGAGATCGCGTCGGCGGCGGTCCTCGCGCGGTCGGGGTCCCTCCCGACGAGGACCACTTCGGCGCCGAGCATGGCCAGCCGCCGGGCGGTCTCCCGGCCGATCCCCGCTGTGCTTCCGGTCACCAGGACGGTCTTGCCGTGCATCGTCTTCTCCTCTCCCGCCGGCCGTCGCCGACGGAGGACAGAATATGTCACCGAGTGCCAGACACAACTCTAAGTGCCATAACCTATCCTCGGTGCATGACACGTGCGGAGACGATGGGGCTGCGGGAGCGGACACGGCGCGCGGTGCGCGCCGAACTCGCCGAGCTCGCGCTGGGACTGTTCATCGAACGCGGGTACGAGCGGACCACGGTCGAGGACATCGCCGCTGCGGCCGGCCTGTCCAAGCGCAGCTTCTTCCGCTACTTCCCGACCAAGGAGGACGTCCTGTTCGGCGACGTCGACGACCTCGCCGAACGCGTCGCCGACGACATCCGGTCGCGGCCCTGCGACGGCGATGCCTGGGCGTGCCTGCACGCCGTGCTGCGCGACTGGGAGCCGCGCATCCACGCCGCGCAGCGCGACCTGACCGGCATGCGCCTCATCGAGACGACCCCGGCGCTGCGGGCACGCCTGCACCAGAAACGCGACGAGCTACGGGATCGGATCAGCGCCGCTCTGAGGGAAAGACCCGGCGCCCCGCTCGACACCTTCACCGCCGACCTGCTCACCGCCGCCGCCGGCGCCGCCCTGGACGCGGCCGCCCGCGAGTGGGTGCGCTCGGACGGCACCGCCGACCGCGCGGCCCTCATCGACCAGGCGTTCATCCTGCTGGCGCCGCGTCTCTGAGACGACCTCATCCCGGCCCCGGTCACGGCCTGCCGAATGCCGGCCGGCGCGGCGGGGCTTCGCCTTCACGATCACCGGTTCCAGGCGCCCTTGCCGGAACGGCGGTGAATGATCAGCCCGGTCGCTCCCGGGGGGCGGTGAGGTCTCCGGCGAGCGCGTCCAGGCCGGCCTTGATGCGGTCGAGGGGCATGCCGCGCGTCCGGCGCTGGTAGAGGAACAGGTTCGCGGCGAGGGGGGCGAGAAGGGCGTCGGCCAGGTAGGCGGCGTCGGCGTCGGGGCGGACCTCGCGGAGCAGCATCGCCAGATGCCGGTGGTAGAGCCTGTAGGAGCCCTCGCGGAAGCGGGCCTCGGGCGGGTCGGCCTCGGCCATCAGCAGCAGGTCCGCCTGGGCCTCGGTGCGGTCGGCCAGGGCGTGCAGGAAGGCGCGGACGCGCTCGGCGGGGGCCGCGCCCGGGCCGAGCGGCGGAGGGCCCTGGATGAACGCGGCCTGGAAGTCGCGCTCGCGGTCGTCGATCACGGCGTAGACGAGCCTGGCCCGGTCCCCGAACCGGCGGTACACGGTGCCGACGCCGACCCCGGCGGCCCGCGCGACCTCGTCCATCGAGACGGCCTCGGGCCCGCGGGTCGCGATCATCTCCGCGGCCGCGCGCAGGATGCGGCGGCGGTTGTGCGTCGCGTCCGCGCGCTCGGCGGGCGGCCGCCCCACCACGGGCAGCTCCCGCATCCAGCCCCCTCTCGGCACGGCACACCAGCCTAACCGGTTTGTATCCGGAATACTCTCCGGTTAAGCTCCGCTAAGTGGAACTTTCTCCGGTTAGGGAGTTGAGATGACGGCGGATCTGACGGGACGGGCCGCGCTGGTGACGGGCGGCGGGCGCGGCATCGGGGCGGCGATCGCGCGGCGGCTGGCGCGGCACGGCGCCGACGTCGCGGTGACCTACGTGCGGGCCCCGGAACGGGCCCGCGGCGTCGTCCGCGACATCGAGGCGGCGGGCGGGCGCGGGCTGGCGATCGCCGCCGACGCGGCCGACCCCGCGGCCGTCGTCGCGGCCGTCGACCGGGCGGCGGCGGAACTGGGCCGGCTCGACATCCTGGTCAACAACGCCGGGATCGCGCCCTACGGGCCGCTTGAGGACGTGTCGGCCGCCGAGCTCGACCGGACCCTGGCGATCCACGTCCGGGCGGCCTTCGTCGCGGCGCAGGCGGCGTCCCGGCATCTCGGGCCGGGCGGGCGGGTCATCAACATCGGCAGCAGCCTCGCCGAGCGCGTCCCCTACGCCGGGTGGACGCTGTACGCCATGAGCAAGTCGGCGCTCACCGGCCTCACCCGGGGCCTGGCCCGCGATCTCGGGCCGCGCGGGATCACCGCGAACGTGGTGCAGCCGGGCTCGACCGACACCGAGATGAACCCCGCCGACTCCCCCGACGCCGAGTTCGAGCGCGGGTTCACGGCCCTCGGCCGGTACGGGCGCGCCGAGGAGATCGCCGCGATGGTCGCGCATCTGGCGGGCCCGGGCGGGGACTATGTCACGGGTGCGGCGATCGCCGTGGACGGGGGGTACGCAGCCTGATGGCCTGGATCTTCCTGCTGATCGCGGGGTTGACGGAGCTGGTGTGGGCGACGGCGCTGAAGCAGTCGGACGGCCTGACGAAGCTCTGGCCGACCGTCATCGGCCTGTCGGTCGCGCTCCTCAGCGTCGTGGTGCTGTCGCTGTCGCTGCGGACCCTGCCGGTCGGGACGGCGTACGCGGTGTTCGTCGGCCTGGGGGCGCTCGGCGTCGCGCTGGTCGGCATGGTCGCGTTCGGCGAGAGCGCGTCGCCGGCCCGGCTGGCGTTCCTCGGCCTGATCGTCGTGGGCGTGGTCGGCCTGCAGATGCTGGAGGGCTCTTAGCGGGGCGGAGATCGGGCAGAGTGGGGGCATGGCGAGGGAGATGCTGGGGATCGACATCGGCGGGTCGGGGATCAAGGGCGCGCCGGTCGACCTGTCGGACGGGACGTTCACCCGGGAGCGGTTCCGGGTGGACACGCCGCAGCCGTCGAAGCCCAAGGCGGTCGCGAAGGTGCTCGCGCAGGTCGTGGAGCATTTCGGGTGGGACGGCCCGGTCGGGGTCACCTATCCCGGCGTGGTGGTCGACGGCGTGACGATGTCGGCGGCGAACGTGTCCGGGCGGTGGATCGGGCTGGAGGCGCGAGCGCTGATCGCGGACGCGACCGGACGGGAGATCACGCTGCTCAACGACGCGGACGCGGCGGGGATCGCGGAGATGCGGCTCGGCGCGGGACGCGGGCGGCGCGGGACGGTCGTCGTGCTCACGCTGGGGACGGGGATCGGCAGCGCGCTGTTCACCGACGGCGTCCTCGTCCCGAACACCGAGTTCGGCCACCTCCAGATCGACGGCGAGGACGCCGAGGTCCGCGCGGCGGCGAGGGCGCGGGAGGAGGAGGACCTCAGCTGGAAGAAGTGGGCGAAGCGGCTGAGCGTGTACATGGCCCACCTGGAGGCGCTGATCTCCCCCTCGCTGATCATCGTGGGGGGCGGGGTGAGCAAGAAGTCCGAGCACTTCCTTCCGCTGATCAAGGGTGTCCGGGCGGAGATCGTCCCGGCACGGCTGGTGAACAACGCGGGCATCGTGGGGGCGGCGATGGCGGCCGAGGCCGCTCATGACGCAGCGGCCGAGGCCGCTCACCACGGAGCGGCGAAGTCGGCGGGCGCCCTGGAGGCCGCGCGTTAGGGCGTCCGGAAGCGGACGGTCGCGATCTCCCAGGGGCGCAGTGACAGCGTGGCCGTCCCGTCGTGCACGTCGAGCGGGATGCCGGGGCGTCCGCGCAGGTCGACGCGGGTCGCCTCGGTGAAATCGCCCCGCAGGACGGCCGTGGTGGGACGCGCGCACTGGGCGACCATCCGGGTCTCGGTCCAGCCGTCGCGGAGGCGGAGGGAGGTCATCGCCACGCCGTCGCCCGTGATCGAGAGGCCCGCCCGGGCGGCCGGGAGGGGTGTGGCCGCCCGTCCGTAACCGGCGGCGGTGAGCAGGTCATGGCGGTATGCCTCCGCGGCCTCCAGGACATCGGTTCCGGGCGCCTCCCCGGAGTACGGCATGATCGCGAAGCCGACCGCGCGCTCGCCCCGGCACTGGGCCCGCGGCGTGGGAAGCTGCGGCCCGGCGGGCTGGTCGCGGTAGGCGTTGCGGTCCCGCGACAGGTAGCCGATCGAGCGCAGCAGAGTGAGCGCCAGCTCCCGTCCGCCGAGCACCTCGTACTCGGTGACGTGCTCCAGCAGGACGGCAAGGCCGCCCGCGGCGACGAACCCGGACGCGGGGAACGTCGGCACCGGCCGCTCCCCGAAGCCGCCCTCCGCCGAGGGCCCGCGCTCGACGATCGCGAACTGCCCCTCGGCGAAGGACGAGCCGGCCTGGCGCGGCAGCGACATGTGCAGCCGGACGCGGTGGTCGTCGCACCGGTTGTCGAACGCGACGCGCAGCCGCAGGAAGGGCTCGCCGGCGCGCAGTTCCGCGCGGGTGGTGACGGTCACGTCCTCTTCGGCGTCGGACCGGGCGTCGCGGGAGACGTCTCCGGAGGCGGGCCACCGGTAGCTCCGGACGATGTCGAGCGCGGCGACGAGCGGCCCGTCCCACACGGGCCGGACGTCCACTGCCAGGGGGTCGCCGATCAGGCGGTCCTCGGCGGGCGGCGCGTAGTTGTAGGAGTCGCCGAGGTCGCCGCCGTCCACGACGCGGCCGGCCCCTTCGACGACGTGGCCGGACGGGGTGCGCAGCTGGAGCGTGCCGTCCTCCCGGACCTCGGCGCGCAGCAGCCCGTTGTCCAGGACGTTCCCCTCGGCCCTCACCGGCCCTTCCTCGGCGCCGCCCGGCGCGACGGGCCGGACGGCGGTGAGCCCCAGGGCGGGCGCGTCGACCAGCGCGGCGACCGTGCGGCGCGGATCGGCCAGGATCCGGACGCGCCAGTCCCCGTCCGCGTCGCGCAGGGCGTCCCGCACCTCGCCGATGTCGAACGGGACGTCGGCGCGGGCGGTCACGTGGAAGGTGAGCGTGCGGTCCTCCCGGGACACCGTCCAGTCGCGGATCTCCTGCCCGAACAGGACCCGCCCGTACACCCGCTCCAGAAGTACCGGCAGTTCGGAGGCCGGGTGGACGGCGTCGTCCAGGACGGTGGGCGCGACGTCGAGCGTCTGGACGGGGACCGGCCGCCCGTCCCCCGTCACCAGCCCGGGTTCCCCTTCGCACGGGATGTCCAGGGTGACGAGGCCGGTCCGCGGAGCGGGGGTCGGGTTGAACACCAGGTGCGAGCCGAGCGGAACGGTCGCGGCGCGCTCGGCGGTGACCAGGTCGCAGACAGCGCGGCCGAGCTGCTCGGCCTCCGCCATGCGGGCCGCGACCTGCTCGGCGGTCTCGTCGCTGCCGCATCCGGTGACCGAGTCGTGGCAGCTCACCTCGATGAGGCGCCGCCACGCCAGGTCGAGGAACCGCTGGGCGTCGCCGGTGTACCAGAGGGCCGTCAGCGGTTCGGCGTACCGCTCCACGACCCGCTCGGCGCGTCCCATCAGCTGCTTGAGCCGGACGCGGGCCGACAGCACGCCCGGCAGGATGTTGGCGCGGGCGTGCGACCGCAGCTCGCCCCGGACGTGCGGCAGGCCGTCCACGGACGCCTTCTCGCCCGCGAAGTACCCGGCGAGCGTGTCGAGCCGCATCGGGAGCCCGGCGGAGGCGACCCGGTCGGCGAGGTCGGGGGCGGGCGCGGTGTGGTCGGCCCCGTACATGGCCAGGAGCGGCCCGCCGCCCGGGTACCAGCGGCCCATCGCCTCCGCGAACCCGGCGACGCGGCCGGGCAGCAGGGACGCGCCGTCCTCGAACTCCTCGAACATCGACGCGGCGTTTCCGTAGCCGCCCTCGGGGAGGTACTGGGTGCGGATCGCGGTGCCGTCCGGCGCCTCCCAGGCGAACGCGCGGGTGCGGACCCGGTCCGGGACGCCGCGCCACACGCAGGCGTGCTCGATCCCCGCGAGCTTGAGGATCTGCGGTGTCTGGGCGCAGTGCCCGAACTGGTCGGGCAGGTAGCCGACCATCATCGCGGCGCCCAGCTCCTCCGCGCGCCGCAGCCCGAGCTCCAGGTTGCGGACGATGTTCTCCCCCGAGCACAGGAACTCGTCGTGCAGGATCTGCCAGGGCCCCACGGCCAGCCGGCCCTCACGGACGAGCGCGGCCAGCCGCTCGCGCCGTTCGGGGCGGATCTCCAGGTAGTCGTCGACGGCGGCCATCTGCCCGTCCAGCGTGAAGTGCCAGCGCGGGTCGGCCTCCATCCCTTCGATGACGCCGTCCAGCAGCGACACCAGGCGGAGCCGGAAGCGCTGGAACGGCAGGTACCACTCGCGGTCCCAGTGGGTGTGGGGCACGACGACGATCTGCGAGCCCTCGGTCCGGCCTTCTACCCGCACAGTGCGATCACCTCGTTCTCATGGGTCTCCAGTCGGTGCATGCCCGCCCCGCCGGCCGGCATCCGGACGCGGTCGCCCCGGACGGCGGTCCGCCGCCCGTCCGGGGCGACCAGCACGGTCCCGTCCGCGCCGAGGGCGACGAGCTCTCCGGCGACGCGCAGCAGCACCGGCGCGTCCAGGCCGGCGGACACGGCCGTCCGGCCCGCCGCGAGCCCGCCCAGGACGTCCGTTCCCTCGGCGAGGACCCAGGTCACGGGCTCGCCGAGGCTCTTCTCCTGCGCCGGATCGTGGAAGTCGCTGCCGCCGAGCGGGACGACGCTCTGCGGCCGCCACTCCTGCGCCCAGGCCAGAGGGGCGCCCCAGCGGCGGTCCCACCAGGACGAATGCCACATCTCGACGAAGCGGGGCCGGTGCTCGGCGGGCAGCGGCCGGCGCCAGGCGCAGTCGCCGCTGAGCGGGTGGTTGATCGACATGAGCCCGCCGCGCGCGGCGGCGGAGGCGGCCCAGTCGGCGCTCGGCCCGCGGAAATCGATCCAGCCGGTGTCGCCGAAGACGTTCGCGTGGCCGAGGTCGGTGGTGACCTCCTGGCCGGGCAGCAGCAGGATCCCGGCGTGCGCGCCGGCGGCGGGCAGCTCGGCGTGGTGGCTGACGGTGTTGTGGTCGGTCACCGCGAGGTAGTCCAGGCCGCGGGAGGCCGCGAGGCACGCCAGTTCGTGGACGGTGAGCGTGCCGTCGCTGTGGACGGTGTGGGAGTGCAGGTCACCGGCGAGCCAGCGCATCCCCTCCGGGGCGGGGAGTTCCGGGCGGGACGGACGTTCCGGGCGTGGGGGCGGAGATTCGTCCGGCCGCCTCGGGCTCTGCCCAGAGGTGGTGACGGTGACCTCGTACGGGACGCCGTCCGGAGGAATCCGATGCAGCCCGAGCCAGACGTGCCAAAGGCCCGGTTCCGGCTCGCCGGGGAGGTACCCGGGCGTTGCCCAGTCGGCGCCTATCGTGAACCGGCGGCGCGCCCCGCCGGACCAGCCGCGGAATCCGCCCGGCCCATGGCAGCCAAGGTCGATCACGCCGCCGTCGAAGGAAAGCTCCACCGTGACGGACGCCGTGCCCCGCGGGACCTCGAAAGGGAGTTCGCGCAGCCCCTGCTCCAGACGGTCTTCAAGAGTCCACCGTCCGCTGTGCACGGTCATCCGCTCCTCCGTCCTCGGTCAGGGGCACCGCCGGCCGTCCGGCCCGGTCGCCGCCGCCCGTCACCAGCTCGCCGTCGCGGTAGAGCAGGACGCGCCCCGGACGCGGCGACGCCCACCCTTCGGCGGAGAGCCGGGTTTCGCGGCCCTCCCCCACGACGACTCGCACCGTCTCGCCGCCGACGTCCAGGGTCACGAGGGAGGACGCGCCGAGGTTCTCCACGACCGACACCCTCCCGGCGAACGCCCCGTCCACCGGTTCGGCGCTGAACTCCATGTACTCGGGACGTACCCCGCAGACGACCTCCTGCCCGTCCAGCACGAGGCCGCGCGCCTCCTCCGGGACGGGGAGCTCGGTTCCGCCGACCGCGACGGCCCCGCCGCGGACCGTGCCGGGCAGCAGGTTCATCGGCGTCGAGCCGATGAACGAGGCCGTGAACAGGTTCGCCGGGCGCCCGAACACCTCCGCGGGCGTGCCGATCTGCCGGATCCGCCCCGACTCCATGACCGCGATCCGGTCGGCGAGCGCCAGGGCCTCCGCCTGGTCGTGCGTGACGAACACCGACGTGAACGCGAGGCGCTGCTGGAACCTCTTCAGGAACGTGCGGGCCTCCAGGCGGAGCCGCGCGTCCAGGTTGGACAGCGGCTCGTCCAGCAGGAGGACCCTCGGGTCGGCCACCACGGCGCGGGCCAGCGCGACCCGCTGCTGCTGGCCGCCCGACAGCTCCCCGGGACGCCGCCGCTCCAGCCCCTGCAGGCCGAGCTCGCGGGCGGCCTCGGCCGCCCGCGAGTACCGGACGGCGCGGCTCTGCTTCCTGACGCGCAGCGGGTAGGCGATGTTGTCCATGACGGTCATGTGCGGGAACAGCGCGTAGTCCTGGAACACCATGCCGACATCGCGCCGCCCCGGCTGGAGCCGCGTCACGTCCTCGTCGCCGAGGCGGATCGTCCCGCCGGTGGCCGCCTCCAGGCCGGCGACCGTGCGCAGCAGCGTCGTCTTCCCGCAGCCGGACGGGCCGAGCAGCGCGAAGAACTCGCCCGCGGCGACGTCGAGGTCGAGCGCGTCCAGGGCCCGCACACCGCCCGGGTACACCTTCGTCAGCCGCCGGATCGTGATGGACCCCATCAGCGCTTGATCCCTCCGTGGAAGCGGAACCCGTACCGGCGGCTGACGAACAGGTACATGAGCACGACCGGCAGGGAGTACAGCAGCGAGAACGTGGAGATCAGCGGCAGGTCCGGCTGGCCGCCCTCGGTGTAGAACGTGTACATGATCACGGAGGCGGGGGCCTTGTCCGGGTTCCGCAGGAGCAGGAACGGCATGAGGAAGTCGCCCCACACCTGCGCGACCGTCCAGACCGTCACGGTGGCGAGCCCGGGGCGGATGACCGGGACGACCACGTGCCGCAGCACCTGGAGCGGGGAGGCGCCGAACACCCGCGCGGCCTCCTCGTAGGACGTGGGCGTCGCGTCGGTGAAGTCCTTCAGCAGGAAGATCGCCGCCGGCAGCAGCCCGCCGGTCAGCACCAGGACCACGCCGAGCCGCGAGTCGATCAGGTGCAGGTTGAAGGCCAGCAGGAACACCGGCACCATCGCGGCCGTCCCGGTGATGATCGACGACAGCAGGAGCAGGACGTACAGCAGCAGGTCCCGGCCCGGGACCCGGACCCGGCTCAGCGCGTAGGCGGCCAGCGACGCGGTCGTGACGACCAGCGCGGCCGTCCCGGCGGCCAGCAGCACCGAGTTGCGCAGCGACGCGAGCGCGTAGGGGTTGTCCAGCAGGACCCGGAAGTTGTGCAGGGTGAACTCGGGCAGCGAGGCCGAGATGCCCGGGTTCGCGTCGAAGGGCGCGAAGGCCAGCCAGAGCAGCGGCAGCGCGAAGAACCCGAGGACGGCCGAGACGAACACCGCCAGCCCGATCCGGCGCAGCAGCTCGCGCACCGTGCCGTTCACGCGGCCGCCCCCTCCGCCGCGCCCGCCTCCGCCGCGCCCGCCTCCGCCGAGCGGGCGCGGCCGCGGTCGCGCAGCGCCCGCAGGTAGACCAGCGCGATCACCAGGTTGACCAGGATCATGATCAGCGAGATGGCGGCGCCGAACCCGAGCCGGCCGTCCCCGAGCGCCGTCCGGTACACGTACACCGACATGATCTCCGAGCGCCCGTCCGGGCCGCCCGCGGTGATCAGGAAGGGGGTGAAGTCGTTGAACGTCCACAGGCTGACCAGCAGCAGGCTCGTCAGCAGGTGGCCCCTGATGCGCGGGAGCACCGCGTCGCGGAGCGTCTGCCACGTGGAGGCGCCCGCGAGCCGAGCCGTCTCCAGGTGGGATGGTGGAACGTTCCCGATCGCCGCTCCGTAGAGCATCATCGAGAACGCCGTGCCGCGCCAGACGTTGAACACGACGACGCACGCCATCGGATGGTCGAGCAGCCACGCCGTGCCCGGGGTGCCGAGCACGGCGTTCAGGGTCCCGCCGTCGCGGTCGAGCAGCGCGATCCACAGGAACGCGATGACCGAGGACGGCAGGATCCAGGCCAGCAGCACCAGGCCCTCGACCAGCCGCCTGACCGGGCCCGCACGGTCGCGCATCACCCACGCGATCGAGAAGCCGAGCACGGTCTGCCCGACCACCGCCGATCCCAGGACGAACTGGAGCGTCAGCCACAGCGACCGGTGGAAGTCCCCGTCGCCGAGCACCGTCCGGTAGTTGCCGGTCCCGACGAACCGCGGCTCGCTGGCGGCGATGCCCGTGAGCCGGTAGTCGGTCGTGCCCAGGTAGAGCGTCCAGAGCGCGGGGAACACCAGGAACACCGCGACCAGGACCAGCGCGGGCGCGACGAAGGCGGCGGCGCGTCCCCGCCCCAGCCCGGCCGCGTCGCCCTCGGAGGACGCGGCCGGGGACGCGACGTCAGCGCGGGGCGACGTGGGAGGCGCCACCGACGATCCCCTCCAGCTTCTTGGCGTACTCGGCGGCGGCCTGGTCCGGGCTCCTCCCCGACACCACGCTCGCCGTCGCCTCCTGCAAGGCCGTCGACACCTGCGGATAGGCCGAGAGCCCGGGACGGTAGGACGTGACGGGCAGCACCTTCTCCGACACGAACGTCAGGAACGGGTCGCCCGCGAGGATCTCCTTGTTCACGTCCGTCCGGGACGTGATCTCGGGGGTGCCGGCCGTCCGCGCCTTGACCATCTCCGGCGAGTTCATGAAGGCCAGCAGCTCGAAGGCCTGCTGCGGGTACTTCGTGTTGGGGTTGAGGACGGTCACCGAGCCGCCCGACATGCTCACGAACGACTGCCCGCGCACGCCGCGGCCCTGGGAGACGGCGGGGATCAGCGCGTAGCCGACGTCCTGGTCGCGGGTGGCCATCCTCGCCACGCCGGTCTTCGGGTTGAGGACGTCCCGCCAGAAGTAGTCGCCCTCGAACAGGATCCCGATCTTGCCGGCGGCGAACTCCTCGAACGACTTGTCGCGCCCCTTGGCCTCCTGCTGGAGCTTCGGGTCGCCGAGGCCCTCGCGGCCGTAGACCTGCGCGTACAGGCCGAGGACCTGCTTGAGCGCCTGGCCGCCGCCCGTCCATCTGCCGTCCGCCCAGATCTCGGCGCCCGCCCCGGCCAGCAGCGGGAGCGTCCCCTGCATGCTGGTGGCCTCGCCCATCGCGGTGCCCGCGTTGAGCTGGATCGGGGTCACGCCGGGGACCTTCTTCAGGGCCCGCCCCGCCGCGACGATCTCCTGCCAGCTCTTCGGCTGCCAGTCGGCGGGCAGCCCGGCCCGCGCGAACAGCTTCTTGTTGAAGAAGATGAGGCGGCCGTCGGTCCCGGGCGGGATCCCGTACCTCTCGTCCTCGAACGTCGCCAGCCGCTGGACCGACCCGGGGATCCGGGACCAGCCGTCCCAGGCGCCGGCGGGGGCGCCGACCGCCTTCGAGAGCGGCAGGATGTAGCCGGCCTGCGCGAACTCACCGACCCAGATGCCGTCGATGTCCATGATGTCGGCACCGGAGCGCGACTTCAGGTCGAGCGCCAGCTTGGTCTTGTACACCTCGTCGTCCACGCCCTGGCCGCGGAACGTCACCTTCGCCGTGACGCCCTTGGCCTTCTGCGCCGCGACGAACTTCGGGATCACCGTTCTGGTGATCCACACGGCCTCTTCGGTGTTCTTGCCGCCCTCGATGGCGTTGCGGGTGATCGTCAGGGAGAAGCTCTTGGCGTCCTTGCCCCGGTCGGGGTCCGTCGAGGATCCGCCGCCGCACCCGGCGAGCGCCGCGCCCGCCATCGCGAGCGCGGCCGCCGCGCCGATCCGCCTCCTGGAGAAGCCCCTGCTGGAGAAGACCATGGGTGACCTCCTACAAGCGTCACCACATAACGTGAACGAAGAATTCGATCACGTAAAGAGCCGGAGATCGTTTTTCTGGTTCAGGGGTCCATCAGCTCGGCGGACCGTGCCGCGAACGCCTCCATGGCCTTCGCCGTGATCGGGCCCGGGGCCGCCGGGAGGACCGTCCCGTCCACCGCCCGGATCGGCTGGACGTCGCGGGTCGTGGAGGTCAGGAACGCCTCGTCCGCGCGGTACAGGTCCTCCAGCGCGACGTCCTCCTCCTCGCCGCCGCACCACTCCAGCGTGAGCGCGCGCGTCACCCCGGCCAGGCAGCCCGACGCCAGCGGCGGAGTGACGAGGCGCCCGCCGAGGACGACGAAGATGTTGCTGCCCGTCCCCTCGCACAGGTTCCCGGCGGTGTTGCCGAAGATCGCCTCGCCGCCGCCGCGCTCCTTGGCGTAGGCCAGCGCCAGGGCGTTCTCCGCGTAGGAGGTGGTCTTGAGGCCGGACAGGGCGCCCCGCTCGTTGCGCGGCCACGGCACGACCGTCACGTCCGCCGTCGCCGGGAACGGGTCCTGCAGGCCGACGATGATCGACACGGTCGGGCCCTCGTCGCCGCGCGCGGAGCCGAGCGGGCCCGGGCCGCTGGTGTAGGTGATGCGGATCCGCGCCAGCGGCCACTTCGGCGCGGCCGCGAGCACCTCCAGCGTGCCCTGCGCCAGGGCGTCGTGGTCGGGCTCCGGCAGGCCGAGGCCGGCCGCCGAACGGGCCAGCCGCCGCAGATGCCGGGTCAGCGCGAACGGCTCCCCGTTCGTCGCCTTCACGGTCTCGAAGATCCCGTCCCCGACGAGCATGCCGTGGTCGAAGACCGACACCGTCGCCCGCTCAGGGTCGAGCAGTTCCCCGTTCAGCCAGATCCTGGCCTGCTCCGTCACCGGAAGCCACCTCCAATAGCCGAGCCGCCTTCAGCTCGGTCTCGCGCCACTCGCGAAGCGGATCGGACCCCCACGTGATGCCGGCGCCGGTGCCGAACCGCAGCAGGCCGTCCTGCGCCCAGAACGTCCGGATGCCCACGGCGAGGGCGCCGCGCCGGGAGTCCGCGTCCACCCAGCCGACGGCCCCACAGTACGGCCCCCGGGGGACGGGTTCGAGCTCTTCCAGCAGCCGCAACGCGCTCGACTTCGGCGCGCCCGTCACCGAACCGGGAGGAAACGTCGCGGCGATCAGCTCCGGCCAGCCGCCCCCCGCCAGCCGCGCCCGGACGGCCGACACCAGATGGACGAGCCCCGGATGCTCCTCCAGCGCGCACAGCTCCGGCACGCTCACCGACCCGGTCTCCGCCACCCGCCCGAGGTCGTTGCGGACCAGGTCGACGATCATCACGTTCTCGGCGCGGTCCTTGGGCAGCAGGTCGTCCGCCGTCCGGCCCGTCCCCTTGATCGGACGCGACTCGACCACCCGCCCGTCCCGCCGCAGGTACAACTCCGGCGAGGCCGACGCCACCTCCAGGCCCGGCAGCTCCAGCGTCATCGCGTGGGGCGCGGGATGGCGCCCCGCGAGCCTCGCCCCCAGCCCGGCGATGCCGGCGCCACCGGGCAGCTCCGCGGAGAGCACGCGGCAGAGATTCGCCTGGTAGACCACACCGTCCGCGATCGCGCCGCGGATGCGCTCGACGCCCGCGACGTAGGCGGCCTCGTCCAGCGAACTCGTCCACTCCCCCGGGCCGAGCCACGGGCCCCCCGGATGCGGCGCGGGCCTGACCGTCTCGAACCGGGCGCATGTGACCTTCCCCTCATAGGTCACCACGACCGCCCACCAGCCGCGCGAATCCAGCGCCCCGAGGTCGGAGGTCACATCCGCGAGCCCGGTCGCCAGCAGGCCCCCGGCATAGGCGAAGCTCACCCCAGCACGCACCCGAACGAATCCGCCAGGCCCGCCAGCCCGGCATCCGTCACGACCAGCGCCCGCCGCGTCCTGCCCCGCTCGAACCAGCCCAGCTCGATCATCCGGCTGGTCAGCGCCTGCCCCAGCGCCCCGTTCAGGTGCGGCCGCCGCTCCGTCCAGTCGAGGCAGTGCCACGCGAACCTCCGCCGCGCCCTCCGCAGTGCCGCCAGATCCAGGCCCAGCGCCTCAAGACGCTCCTCGCCCTTCTCCGTCACCTCGTAGGCGTCGCCGTCCGCCGCCTCGATCAGGCCGCCGTCCACCAGCGCCGCGAACAACGTCACCCCGGCCATGCCGGCGAGATGGTCGTAACACGTCCGCGCATCGTGCAGGCGCCGCGCCTCCCGCGACTGCCGCAGGCTGTTCACCCGCACCGGCGGGCTGATCCGCGACAGCGCCTCGATCACCTGGGCCACATCACTGCCCCGCAACCGGTAGTACCGGTGCCGCCCCTGCTTCACGACCGTCACGAACCCGCCGTCCAGCAGACGCGACAGGTGCGCGCTCGCCGTCTGGGCGCTCACCCCCGCCGTCCTCGCCAGCTCCCCCGCCGCGAGCGGACGCCCGTCCAGCAGCGCCGTCAGCATCGCGGCCCGCGCCCGGTCCGCCAGCAGAGCCGCCACCGGCGCGAAGTCCACACCCACGACCTGTTCTGAGCCCATGCCACCGAGCCTAGGCGACCCACCCTTCGACCAGCGCCGAAGCATCCGCGCCCCGCCCCGCCCCGCAATCCGGTTCGCGTCACCGCCCCGGACGCGCTAATGTTTTCCCCGTCGCCGCAGGGCGCAAGCGGAAGTGGCTCAGGGGTAGAGCATCACCTTGCCAAGGTGAGGGTCGCGGGTTCAAATCCCGTCTTCCGCTCTGAGGGGCCTTTCAGGCTATGACCAGAAGGTCTCCTTCTGGTGGAGTGGCCGAGAGGCGAGGCAACGGCCTGCAAAGCCGTGTACACGGGTTCAAATCCCGTCTCCACCTCAACCCGTACCTCTCCGGAGGACACGGACCCGGGCGATTAGCTCAGTGGGAGAGCGCTACCTTGACACGGTAGAGGCCACTGGTTCAATCCCAGTATCGCCCACGAGTCGGGTCATCGTGGTCGGCGCTTTGGCGCCCTCCCGGTGGCCCGCAATGCTTTCCTGGGGGCGACCCCCAGACCCCCGAGTCGGGCCACCATGGTCGGCGCCTTAGCGCCCTCCCGGTGGCCCGCAATGCTTTCCCGGGGGGCGACCCCCAGACCCCCGAGTCGGGACTCCGGCCCCCACTCCCCCTGCGTGCGGGCCGGGGTTTCGTGCGCACCTTGAGGCTCGCGGTCGGCTTCGGCGAACACCCTTTTGGCGGCTGGGTCCCCCCATCACCGTGCGCGCTTTCCTCGCTGGCTCACCTGGGTCCCTGAGACCGCGACCCGTCATCCGCCGTGCCTTGTCGCCTTCCCGCGAACGCCGCCGCTCCTGGAACTCGGGTCCAGGAGCGGCGTTGCGGCGTTCCGGGTCAGGGGCGGCCGCTGCTTACGGCGTGGTACTGGAGGTCCTGTACCGGTGGGGTCGCGGTCACGGTGAAGGGGGAGGTGACTGTGGCGGTTGTGGCGCTGTTGCGGGTCACTGACGCGGTGTTGGTGCCGTTCGCCAGGGGGAACAAGCGCGCCTGGACGCCGGCCGCCGCGTCGTAGGTGCTCGCCGTTCCTCCGATGGTGGCCCGGACCTGAGCGGCGGCGGTGAGGAAGGTGAGGACCTCCACCTTGTCGCGCGGGGTCGCGGTGCCGGAGCGCGGCACCATGAACTTCGTCTGGCCGCCCGAGGTCGGCTTGAGGGACGCGGCCTGAGTGCGGTGGGTCAGGTAGACCGTGTCGCGCGCGATGACCGGCCACTTCCCGGTCTTGAGGCGGGTCAGGTAGTAGGACGCCAGGTCCAGGTACGCGCCGTCATTGTGCGGGGAGGGCGCGAACTGGGTGCCCTCGGAGAAGTCGTTCCACGTGGTGAGCTGGACCCAGTCGGCGCCGCCGTCGATGGCGTTCTGCCAGGTGGTCCGGAGGTTCTCGGTGTTGTTGGCCTCGTCGTAGATGCCCTGGTTGGGCCTTTCGTCCTGGACGGCGACCGGCTGCATCCAGATCTTGCCGAGGCCGTGCGAGGCGCTGATGTTGCCGCCGATGCCGCCCTGGAGGTTCGGGCTCCGGTTGCCCCAGTTGGAGAAGCCGTAGCTGACCGAGGCGTAGTTCTTGTAGTTGGCGCCGAAGTTGAGGAACACCGGGACGAGCGCGGGCTTGGCGCCGAGGCCCGTCATGGCGGTGCTCAGCGCCGCGTACCAGTCGGCGGTGCGGTTCTCGGCCTTGAACGGCGAGACGACCACGCGCCCGTCGGGCAGCCTGTAGACCGCCGGCGACTTGGCGAGGCCCGCCAGCTCGGCGGCGAGGCCCGCCGCGTCCAGGCCCTTGATCTGGGTGGCGGTCATGTCGGGCATCAGGACGATCCTGAAGCCCGGGTCGACCTGCTCGGCCGCCTTGACGAGCAGTTCCACCCGCTTGCGGTGCGGACTGGTGGCCGAGAGGTTGAGCAGGTCGACCGTGAAGCCGTCCAGGCCGGCCGCGACGGCCGTGCGGACCTCGCGCTTCATGTCCTCCAGCTGGTAGTCGCCGCTGATCGACGCGCGGGGCGCCGGACGGTCGCGCAGCAGCCCCCCGTAGGCCTGATGGATCCCGCCCTCACCGGCCGGACTCAGGTAGTTGCGGGCGTAGTAGTCCGTCTCGGGCGCCTTGTTGTCCAGCGAGACCGGATACGGGGTGAAGTAGTGCGCGAACACCTTCTGCTTGGAAGCGCGGAGGGTCGCGGTGGCGGGCAGGTCGAACGGCAGGGCCTTGGTGGTGCTCGCCTCGGCCACGCCCTCGACCGGCACCGGCTCCCGCGCGGTCCACCCGCACCCGGCCGCCAGGACCCCGCCCAGCAGCAGGACCCCTGCGGCCCGCGAAAAGGTGATCTTCATGGGGCCGCACCGTACTGCACCACCCGCGCCGCCATCTCAAGATCACTCCAATCGGTCTCAAGGACGGGCGGTGTCGAGGCGAGCCATCGCGGCACGGCGGTCGCCCCGACCGGTCGGAGCGGGCGGGACGGCCAGCACCTCCTTGCTTGACGTTAGGCAGGTAGATGCCTGCATAATGAGCGTGTGAATTCGGGAGGGATGGATTCGGTCTTCAAGGCGTTGGCCGATCCCACGCGGCGCCTTCTGCTCGACCGGTTGCGGGAGCAGAACGGGCAGACGCTGCGTGAGCTGTGCGAACGGCTGGACATGGCGCGGCAGTCGGCGACGCAGCATCTCGACATCCTGGTGGGGGCCGGGCTCGTGACCGTCGTCAGGCGGGGGCGGGAGCGGGTCCACTACCTCAACCCGGCGCCGATCCACGAGATCGAGGAACGCTGGATCTCCGAGTTCGACAGGCCCCGCCTGCAAGTGCTCAGCGCCATCAAGGCCCAGGCAGAGGAGTACGCCATGACCGGCGAACCGACGACCGTCCCGACCTATGTCTATGTCACCTACATCCGAGCGAGCGCCGAGCAGGTGTGGCGCGCCCTGACCGACGCGGACCTGACGGCGCGGTACTGGGGGCACGCCAACATCTCGGACTGGCAGCCGGGCTCGCCCTGGGAGCACCGGCGCTCCGACGGGTCAGGGGTGGTCGACGGCGTCGGCCGGGTGCTGGTGGCCGAACCGCCGACGCGCCTGGCCATCACCTTCGAGGACTCCCCTGGCGTCGAGCCGCCCAGGGACGCGTCGGTCGTCACCTTCCTCGTCGAGCCGCACCACGACATCGTCCGGCTCACCGTGACCCACGAGAACCTCCCCAACGAGGAGATGCTCAACGGCATCTCGCAGGGGTGGCCGGCCGTCGTGGCCAACCTCAAGTCGCTGCTGGAGACCGGCGACGTCCTCCCGCAGGTGCCGTGGGAGATGGCCGGTACGCAGGCCTGAGCAGAGGAGGACACCATGGACACCGCTCCGCTGCGGGACGCCTACCGTGCCCTGCTGGACGCCGCCGCGGCGGCCGGCTCCGATGCCGTTCCACCGCCGGGCGAATGGAACGTCGAGCAGATCCTGGCGCACGTCAGCATCATCAGCGCCGTCACGATCAGCGCCGTCTCCGCCGTCGCGTCGGCCACGATCGCGACCTACGACAACCGCATGGCCCAGGAGCCCTGGACCATCGAGCGCGTCATCGCGCAGGCCGGCGGCGGCGCAGGGCTCCGGGACCGCATCGCTTCCCAGGCGGACGCTCTCTGCACGCTCGGGCCGATACTCGACGGCGCCGAACTCGACACCCCGGTGCCGACCCGGCTCGTGTCCAACGGCGACCTGCTGGTCGATCAGCCCGTTCCTCTGCGCGATCTGCTCGGCGGTCTCGCCGAGACGGAGCTGCCCGGCCACACACGGCAGATCCTTGCCCTGACGCCGTGACTACGGCGCCGTGCCCGCGCGGGCGTGGACGCCGAGGACGTGGGCGAACAGGGCGGGAGCCCGGGAGCCTCCCACCGTGTCCGGGAGGACGTCGGGGGTGAGCGTCCATTCCGCGCCCACCCACGAGTCGCCGATGGAGCCCTCGCTGGAGGGCAGGTCGTTGCAGGACTGCCGGACGCGCATGGTGCGCACCGACTCCGCCGCGGGCGTGTCGGTCTCGACCAGGAGCACCGGGACCCCGACCAGGGGGCCGTCCTCGACCAGGCGCAGGAGGTGGTGGGCCTCCTCGCCGTCGAGCGCGGCGCCGGCGTCCATGACGACGACCAGGCGCAGCGGCGGCCCCGCGGCCGGCCCGTCGTCGCCGCCGATGCGGCGCAGGTCGACCAGGTCGAGGAGGCGGCGGAGGCGTTCGGCGGCC